>JBPBQH010000151.1:0-8364 GCA_050954685.1 Janthinobacterium lividum
GCGGAAGGTATAGTAAAGTTTTTTGCCTTGTAGTCAAGAAAAATACCTAAAATATTAAATATTATTTATTTACATTCTTATACATAGAATGCATAATTGTATCATTAATACATTAAATGTGACGAATCGCTAATGCATAGAGTAACTAAATATATTAGCAGTGCAATATTCATCTTAATAATTGTATTACTTTTAATCCCTGCTCTAGTACCCTCAGATAAATATAAGAATGCTTTAATACAGCAGGTTAAAAAAGCTACTGGGCGTGATTTAATTGTAGAAGGCAAAGTGAGTCTAGCTCTTTTACCAAACATTAAGATTAAACTAGAAAATGTAAAACTTGCTTCACTACCTAAAGCGACGTACCCTAATCTCTTTGAAATAAAAGAAGCAGAATTTTCCATTGAAGTTCTGCCACTATTGACTGGTAATATAGTAATTTCTAACATACATTTAGAAAGCCCGAAAATAATCCTCGAAGAATTGATTGGCGGTCAAAAAAATTGGGAGTTTCCAAATAGCGGGACTAAAGATTTAGTATCCTCTAGTGACATTAGTAATATTAATTCTTCTTATGCTGCCAAGATTAGTGTCAAACACTTAAGAATCCATAATGCAATTGAGTTACAACATATTAAGTCTAATAAAATATCTGGATCAAATAAACCTGATATCAGCACTAGTAGCTACAAACTTGGAGATGCTGATTCAAGTGTTGACATAATTATTCATAATATTGAGGGACCAATTGATTTCGTAGTTGAGGCCAATGATCTCAAGTTGAAGGGAAAAATAGAAAAGATTGATGATATAATTCCAGTACAGGCAGAGCTTCAGTTTGCTGAGGAAAAAATTGTCCTAAATGGGAAAGCTGATGTCTCCAAGCTAGAGTTCCTAGGCAGAATTGAAGCTAAAGGTAATCTTGCAAACATAGATATCTTAAACAACATACCTATGGAGCTTAAAAGAGCTTATTCACTCAGTACTAATATCGAGGCTAATAAGGAAAGAATTGTAATCAGTAATCTAGATTTTCAAACTGATATTATCAATGTTAAGGTTAATGCTGGATACGATATACAAGAATCTGCTACTAATTTGAGTTTAATCTTACAGCCAGGTAATATTAATATCAATATTACCTCTGATATTTCTGCTCAAGAAATGAAGAATACTAAGATTGAGTTAAATACTAAAGATGTCAGATCTTTACTAGAAGCGATGAAGATAACTGCAAATATTGATCCTTTGGTTAAACTTTTTTCAAATCCTCTTCTTTTGAGTTGTGACTTATCGTACGCTGGTCAAGATCTGACACTTCAAAATTTAGATATGCATGTAGGCAGTAATAAATTACAAGGAAATATAGTTACAAAAAACTTGGCAACCGAAACTAGTATTAGTTACAATCTAACTCTAGATGCTGATGAAATATTACGTTTAATCAAAGCTCCCTTCCTTGTTTCTTTGCCAAAATTCAAGACTGTCGGCGTAGTTAACGTAAAAGATACAACAATAAATATCGATTCTACTACATCTATCGCAGAAGCAGTCATTAAAGCGACAGGTAGCATTGGTCTCAATTCAGAAAATTTAGCGTCTTTAAACCTATCAATTAAGGGAGAAAATCTAGATCGAACCTTGAAACGGCTTTCAGGCAAAGCGGCAAGCAACAATCTAGGAAAATTTGATCTAAATACCGAAATAGAGACTAGTTCCATGCAACAGATATTATTCAGTATGGACAAATCAATATTGATGTTAGGAGGCAACGAAGTGTCTTTAAGCGGCACTGGTACCTTAACTTTAAAAGAAAAGCCTGAAATCTCGGTAAACTTACTTATATCGGAAGTAAATCTAGATGATTTTATGCCAAGGGGAGTTTCATCTACTCCGGTTCTCGCCTCCAACAACAAAAATTCGGGGACTACCTCTATACCGACTTCTAATTCTTATTCTGCTTTTCCTAAAGAACGCTGGTCAAATTCGAAAATTGATTTCTCATTCTTAAATCAGTTTGACGGTAGACTTAATTTATTAATCCAAAAAATTTCATTTGGTTCTTTAGTTTTTGATAATGCAAAGACAGAAATGCGTCTTTTAGATAATATAGTTAATATAGATTCTTTGAGTGGTACTTTGTTTGGAGGCACACTAACAGGATCAGGAAAATTATCTTGCACAATAGAACAAGAGCTTAATTTTAAGCTTAGTATCGAAAATGCTCAATTAAAGCATATAGTTCCTACGCAAGGTAAAATAAAGGTAATGGAAGGAATAGTAGATTTTAAAACTGATATAGAATCCAAAGGTAATAGTATAAAGCAATATGTTGAAAATCTCTCTGGGAATGTTGCTTTAGGCGGTCGTAATGGTGTCCTTAGCGGTCTAAATTTACAAAGTATGGTGGACGTCTTAAATAATGCTAAAAATCTTCATGATGTACTTAAAGTTTTGAATAATTCATTGCTGCAGGGGAAGACAGCATTTGATAGTTTCGATACATCGCTTATTATAGAGCGTGGGTTAGCCAAAATAGATAGGTGTAAATTAATTGCCAAAACTGGAACTCTCACCGCAGCAGGGACACTAGATATTCCTAAATACTGGTTGGATTTAAATACGATTGTTGCAGTTAATATAAAAAACGTACCTGCTTTTAACACTCATCTTTATGGACAATTTGACAATATTAATTATAAATTGGATACAAAAGCATTACAAAAATATTTGATTGATAATGTTTTAACTGGAGTTATTGAAGATATTAAGAGTGGAAAGACTAATCCTCGGAAAATTTTAGAAAAGATTTTTGGTAATTAATTTCCGTATCGCTTAGCACAATATTTTAGTTATTTAAAGCTTCTTTTTAATTCATCTCCACTTAGGAATTTCTAACTCTACATCAATACCATCTACTGTCACTCCGCTTAAATCATTTTGATATTTTTCTTCTCTAATTAAAACTATGGCTTTGCTTTTATAGGAGGAGCAATTAATACCTATAATATTATCACCTTCTATTTTAATTGCTGCTCCTTTACTGATACATGATAAATCATCATTAGAAGTCATTTTAAAAATCTTTTTTCTTATAACTCCTTGATACTTGGTACGCGACATCACTTCTTGCCCTATGTAACATCCCTTATGAAAATCTATACAATTTAGTTCTTCAGCTCCATATTCTAGAGGTATAGATTTATCATAAATTAGGTCTGCACCATCTGGTATGGCGTGTTCATATTTGTCCTCTAACGCTACATCATGATGCGAACTTGAGACGTTATGGGCATACTTACTGGATATTAATGATCTAAAACCTAGGAGTTTCCATCTCGGGTCAGGATAAGATCTGATACATTTTATACTTTTATCATTGAATTGATTATAACTTTCTTGTCTGGAGTATGTAACTATATATTTGTCAGAAAGCCTTATTTCGATACCTGCCCTTAAATTATAAAAGTTCAACTTTTGTATCAGCCCCTGCGCTTGATCAGAACTTATATCTACAATTAAATGATTATCACTAATTTTGTAACAAAAAAAATCGAACAAATACTTGCCTAAATTGCTAAGCATATAAGTATAGCAATAATCATATTTAACCAAGTTGTTAGTGGTTTGGTTTTGCAGAAACTTTAAACTACCACTGCCTTTAAACTCTATGATTGATCTATTTAGTAATATTTGCACCATTTTTACTAGCTTTTATTGACATTATAACTTATATATCTACTATAGCTCGTAATCAAAATAAATATTATTGTAATCGAATATTAATAAAATGAGATGCTCTTCATATTGTACCGCAGCTGGTTATAACATCGACAAACTAGTAAGTCATCTTAATGAACAAGGACTTGAACCAAAACATTTTAATGAAGTAATTCATGTTCAAAAAGAATTAAACGAAAATAAACATCCGATAGATGTATTTTTTTTCCCCTTTGGCTGTACCATAATATGGGGGGCGGAAGAATCGCAGGAAAAATCAATAATTGAACTTACCAGTGGATTTGAAATCGGTAAACTTGAGCCACCTAGTTCGGAGTTTATATATTTTAAATATGACGATTCTAGCTCAAAGACTTTTATAAATGAAGAAAAGAATGAGATTGTGCTCGGTGATAGTTCAGCTTTCGTCAAACTCTCAATATCTCACGCGCTAGCTCAGTCAGTGAAGCTTAGTGTACTTGAAATATCAGTTAGCAATCTATTAGATAAAACCACTCCTATCCAGCAAGAGCTTGCCAATACTGGCAGTGTATCGTTATCTAAAAAAGAAATATCTAAACAGATCGGAATTTTGTTCAATGAAAGATATTCTATAAATCTCCATAGCGATATTCTAGATACACCAGAATTTTTTTGGCGTCGCCCCAGTTATGAGCCGCTATATTTAATGACGGTTGAGTTTCAAGACATTCAGGTTCGTCAGAACATTCTAAATCACCGTCTAAACATGATTCATGAATTGTACACAATTTTATCAAATGATTTGAATTATAAGCATTCGACTAAACTAGAGTGGATAGTCATAATATTAATCGCCTTCGAAGTTATACTAGCCTTTACTCATAATGATGTCATTAGCAAAATGATCAATTATTTCACCAATGGTTTATAGCGTTACTCAGCGAAGAAATATCTCTTCCAACCTTGAATACTTCGTTGAAACTATAATATTTCATGCCACCAATTATTATGTGATCGACTACTCTAACATCAATCGATTTACAAGCTTCCATAATCTTCGATGTTAATACCAAGTCAATTTTTGATGGAGTCGGATCCTTGCTCGGATGATTATGAATTAGAACAATTGAGGAAGAGCATCATGAAACAATATTCTTTTAACTACTTCTCTACTAGCATATACGGGTGCTTGATTGACCATCCCTACCCCAAGTAGTTCATCTGCTAATATTATATTTTTCTGGTTAAGAAAAAGAACTCTGAAATGTTCGACCTTGAGGGAACCCATCTTGAATTTCAAGTAGTTCAATAATTCGCTCTAACAATTAATAATATTTTTTTAGTGATACAATTACTTAAAGCTCTTGAAAGCAATTCACGAATATTAGATAGAACATTGCATATATTCTCTTCAATGCCCTCAATAAGTAATAACTTGTCTCTATCTGCGTAAATAATTGAGTTTAAATTACCAAATTTATTTAATAACCATACCGTTACTTTAATTAACTTAATATCTTGTAAGATTCTATTAATTTATTGTTATATTATATAAATATTAAATATAAATACATTAATAATAAATTACAAGCTTCTAATTTATTATTAACTAAGTTTAGCGCTTATATAAAACTAAATACTCAAAAGTGAGCAAAAATTATGTAGCTCTTCTTGGGAATCAAGTGGGGTTTGCTATCAGAAAAAAGTCATGAATTCCAGGATAATTGACTCCAATAATATTAGTGGTTCTATATTCTAAATGAAATGAAAAACTAGAAGCAAAGGATTGATATAGACTTGGGTAGAACTTTAATAAGGCAAACTTATTCATGAAGACAATAATTGATTTGAAGATTCAATATATAATGAGAATGGATGGCAACATGTCAATAGCACTATCAATTGAGAATAGCATCTGCAAAAGTCCTACTGTCAAAAATTCTTAAGTCATCACTTTTCTCGCCCAGGCCTATAAAATATACTGGTATGCAAAATTTTTCTACAATGCCTATCACTACTCCGGCTTTGGCGGTACCATCTAATTTTGTGACAATCAGACCATCTACTGCAGCAGTTTCCTTGAATTGTTCTACTTGATTATAAGCATTTTGCCCAGTGGTTGCATCAACCACTAATAGCGTCTGGTGAGGAGCAGTCTCGTCAATTTTCTTCATAGTTTTGACTATCTTTGCTAATTCATCCATTAGATTTTTATGGTTTTGCAATCTTCCAGCAGTATCAATAAATAATATATCTACATTGCTCTCTTGTGATTTTTTAATTGCGTTATATGCAACGCTTGCAGGATCGGCTCCTTGATTTCCTTTGAATATCGTTACTCCTGCTGAGCTAGTCCATTTCTCAAGCTGTTCAATAGCTGCTGCTCTGAAAGTGTCACAAGCAGCAACCGCTACATTCTTACCTTCTAAGCTATATTTAGAGGCTAATTTTCCTATGGTTGTAGTTTTACCATTACCGTTCACACCGCATATTAGAATAATGTTTAAGCGATTATCTATAATATTCAGTGGCTTAGCAGCTCTATCGAATATGTTAGTAATAGAATCAGATAATTGTTTTTTAATTTGATTAGTCGATTCGGTATCTTTGTCAAATTTAGAAGATCTTAGCTGTTCAATTAAAATTGTTGTTACCGAACTGCTAATATCAGCTAAAATTAATAAATCTTCTAATTCGTTAAGAGTTTCAGGACTAGGCTTCCTCTTAAGAAAGATATGATCTATGCCTTTTGAAATTTTGTCCGATGTACCGGTAAAAACTTGTTTTAATTTAGTAAATAAAGATATCATCTATGCGAAATTAGTTATTTAGAATTTATAGGAACGCTCAAGGCTATTAATATATAATATAATAAATTAGCTGACCATCTTTTTCTATAAAATTATTCAAAAATAGTCTTACTATTTTTTAGTAAGTTCTAGGGCAATAAGCGATTCATTACACTTGAGAGCAACTAAAGATACTTGGTAAAGGCAATAAAGTCATAAAATATTCGGTTATGTACCTAGTATCCTATGTTATGAAAATGAAGCTTGTTGCCTTATTCGTAAGAGTCCAAATTTTGCTTATTTCTATTTAAATTCAGACAAAAAAACAAGACCTTATAGCGATATATTGTAAGGTCTTGCCGTGTGCATTGAGATATAATCTCAACGAAGAAATACTTTCCCAATTAAGGTTATGGTAAGCTAAGATGCTTAATTTAAGCGTACCGATTACATAACTACTAATCTTGATTAGTAGTTATGTCTATACTATTACCGACTAAGTCAGCATTATGTTCGGGATCCAGACTTTGATGATCTAAGCAGATAAAGCCTTTATGTATATTATTCGACTCGGCGAGTTTTGACGTATCGTTTTCATCATTTGGATCTTCTATAGCTGAAATTTTTGTCCTGAAGAATATACTTTTTTTCAGTAAGGTTATAAATGGCAATATGAAGCCCCCTACCTCTAAACTCAAGGAGTTATAATCAATCGGGTTATGATTCATTCTTTTATGTATTATTTCAGCTATTTCTTTGTTTGCTGATAATAGCCAAGCAGTCCTATCCATATAATCTTTGAGCAATATAGCTTCGGGTGTCATTTTAATTAGCAACAACTCTACTAGCTCATTTGAGTTACTCTGAGCAGCAGCCATATGCAAAAATGTTTTACCATCTTCATATCTATAGATGATCGCTTCTAAGTTTGCTTTGCTAACTAAAATAGTAGCTACCTTCCAATTATTGTTCTCTATTGCCTTGCATATGGATTTACTAATCATCTGAGGTTCCATTTTTTCCATAAGTAATTGGGTATCTATTTCTCTCCCAGCTTCAGCAATTAGGTAAAGTATATTTCCCCCATATCCGTCATCAGAGTTGATAATTTCTGCAGGAACTTTGTTGAGCATCGATCTACTAAATTTGTTATGTACATATTGTATTTTGCAATTTGGTTCTTTTTGCCAGTTTATAAATAGTTTATTAATATAATCAGGCTCGAGATTTATCGATTCTTCATAGTTTCTGATTGCCTCTTCTATATTACCCAGCGCACATAAAATGTTGGCTTTCTTGTAATAATTACATGCTTTACTACCAAAAAGCTGATCTATAAAAATAATTTCTTCTTCATTAGAATTAAAAATAAGCCCTTTTTTTTTGTAAGAGTTACATGCATTAATGTGTCTATCATAACTACCAATCGCCTTTTCTAACCACTTTTTAATTACTGGATCTTCAGATCTTGTGCCTTTAGGGTGCAAGTGCACCGCAAGGATTTCAGATAAAAACATACCTGCCAGTGCAACTTCGCCAGTAGTAGCTGCTCGGTATATAGCTGTTTGACCAAATACGTCTAACATTTCAGCTAGGACGGGCTGCCTAGATAATAGCATATCTACTATACGCTCTATAGATTTTCCACTGCCGATAGCTGCATGATGTAAAGCTGTATAGTGATAACCGTCTATTGCTAATAAATCTGCTCCTCTTTTTATTAAAAATTCAGCCATTTCATCCTGATATGACCAAACTGCTACATGTAAAGGTGTGTTACCGTTTTTATCTGCAAAATTTATCAAAATTGGTTCTTTGTCCAATAACATTTCGACTTCTGAAATTAAGCCCTTAGAGATAGCTACATAAAAAG
>JBPBQH010000197.1:0-8361 GCA_050954685.1 Janthinobacterium lividum
TTATTTTCGCTGTGGCGGGTGAGGAGTTTGGTGCACTCATATGTATAGCAGTTATCTGTATTTTTGCTTTTATAGTAATCAAGTGCTTACTGAAGCTGATTAATGAAGATGATAAATTTTCTCAATTAGCTGCAATAGGTATAATTGCACAATTTGGCTTACAAAGTATAATTAACATTGGTGTAACTCTAAATTTGCTTCCAACTAAGGGAATGACCTTACCATTTATAAGTTACGGGGGCTCTTCAACAATTGCTATAGCCATAGCGATGGGAATATTACTTGGGCTTACTAGAACTAAAGCCTCGCTTGAGAAATACAAAATTAAAAAAATAGAGTTATGAAGAATATTATATTGAATGCTGGAGGAACAGGGGGGCATTTTTTTTCGGCAATAGCGATTGGTGAGGAACTGATCAAGCGTGGTATTAATGTTCACCTCATAACTGACTTGCGTTGTAAGAAATATATAGATCAAGATTTAGTTAGTCTAACTGCGCATATTGTAGATGTTAGAATAAAAAATAGTAGCGTATTATCTAAGATCAGATTTTTGTTTGAGCTATTGTTAGCTACTAGCAAGGCACTTTTAATACTCTATAAAATTCGTCCTTCTTTGATGTTGAGCTTCGGAGGCTATCCTACAATTCCTGGCTTAATAGCGGCGGTAATTTTGCGCATACCTATTTTAATTCACGAGCAAAATTGTTATATGGGTAAAATTAATAGAATATTTTCCAAAGTAGCAAAAGCAGTTGCTCTCTCATACCCAGGAACTAAAATCGAGAAAAAAATTAAAAATAAAATTATTGTTACTGGAGATCTAATCAGAAAAAATATTCTAAATTTGGGAAAAAAAAACGATTTCGATGAGTCGATATTTTCTATCTTTATCTTTGCTGGGAGTCAGGGTGCCAAAATTTTTAGCAGCCTAATCCCTTTGGCTATAGCAGAATTGTCAAAATTAGCTCCTGATACAAATATTAATATTACCCAACAAGCTCTCTACGAAGATCAAACCAGAATTAGTGAAATTTACTATAAAATACCAAATATTAGTTTTAAACTAGCTGAATTTTTCCATGATATGCCAAGCCAATATAGTAAGGCTCAACTAGCAGTATGTAGAGCGGGGGCTTCTACCATTGCAGAACTTACGGCAACAGGGCTTCCTGCAATTTTGATTCCTTTTCCATATGCTAGTGAAGATCATCAATATTTTAATGCTAAAGCTATCGAGAAACTAGGCGGAGGATGGTGTTTCAAACAATCTGAGATAACTCCAGAAATTCTAGGGTGTAAGATTTTCCAGCTGATTAGCGATCGTAGTATTTTACAGCAGGCCTCAAGCAAATTACAACAAAGAAAAAGTGATGGAGTTAATATTCTTGCTGACACAGTTAAAAAAATAATCTCATGATTTACTGTTAAGATATCCAATCAATGTTGCAACTGAAAGTTTTATATGCAATGAATATAATCTAATATAAATCATGCTTATATAGGTCCAGATGGTCACAATTAAGGTAAGTAAGTTTATCATCGTAACGGTTGCAGGACTATTTTTGCTATCTGGTTGTACTGATGGATTTAGAGGCTACTTTAAAAAATCAGCTAACAATAAGTGGTTTGATAGTAAGGGCTTTCAAGGGGGGAAGCGTAAGCCACTATATAACAAAAAATATATAAATCTTGCTAAGAAAAATATTTTAGAAGAAAATTTCGATGACGACGAAATAGATGATGATTCTACAATTGAAGGATCAAATATTTCTAGTATTAATCGTCAAATTTATGTCGACATGATCAAGCAAGATGCCAAGCGTAAGGAGAGATTAAGGCTTAAGCAACTTAAAGCTGCTAGCAGAAAAAAAAGGCCAGATAATGGTGATTATCCGGACATTGGCGATGCTCAAATTAAGATAAATAAAGCTCAAAATGATGAGCAAAATTTACAGCAAGAGCTTACAGAAATTAAATCAATGCTAATAGAAGCAAAAAAAGATCTAACCAAATATAGATGTCCGATGGAAAATAGTTCAGAATCAGTTAAACAAAGCAGGAAAGAAGTCGGCAGCAGTCCTTCAAAACTTAAGGCAAAATTCATCAAAGAACAAGAAGTAGAGTAGTATTATAGCTCAAAAGCCAGGATAAGCTTCCTGGCTTTAATAATAGTAATTAATAGTAAGTAATAAAGTAATTTTACATATCTAATTTATTAAAATTAGCTTCGGCAAAACCCCAGTTAACCATTTTTTCGATATAATGCTCGACATAATCAGGACGCTTATTACGAAAATCAATATAATAGGCGTGCTCCCAAACATCGCATGCAAGCAAAGGGTACATTCCCATTATAATAGGTGTTTCAGCATTTGATGTTTTTACTATTTGTAGTTCATCCTCGTTTGATACTAACCAAGCCCAGCCGCTGCCAAATTGGCCTACCGCTGCAGCCTTAAATTCACTTTTGAAATTATCAAAGCTGCCAAATTCTTTTTCCATACGCTCGAGTAAAAGCCCCTTTGGTTTGCCACCACCATTTGGTTTTATGGAATGCCAAAAAAAGGTGTGGTTCCATACTTGCGCAGCATTATTAAATATCGCCTTAAGAGATTGATCTGTATTGGAGAGTATTATTATGTCTTCGAGTTCTTTTCCTACTAGTTCTTGATTATTAGCTAGCAAATTATTTAAGTTAGTTACGTAAGCTTGATGATGTTTACCATGATGATAATCAAATGTTTCGCTGCTAAAGACCTCAAAACTGTTTTTATCATAAGGCAATGAGGGTAAAATAAAAGGATGTGAAGTTTGATTAGCTTCTTGTGAATATGTCATATTTGGCTTTTCCTATAATTGATTTGTGTTATTTGTGTGAAATTTGCCTGGGTTAGACTAATTCAAATATTAGCTTATATCACTTATTTCTCCAAGATTTAATATCTCATCAACCGCTTGAACTACGGTTTGCATTTGTAACATGTCACCATTGCAATGCAATATAATATCACAACCTGCCTCTAACGCCAGCTTGGTAACATTGCCTATGCTATGAGCGAGATCTTCTGCTTTAGTCAGGTCAATATTTTGGTGTAGGGCGCGCATGCAAATATCATCAGTCATGAGTTTACCTTTAAAACCGAGTTCAGCTCTTATAAAATTTATAACTTTTTTAGATAAGGTTGCAGGTAGCTCTGGGTCTATAGCTTCGAATACCACGTGGGCTGTCATCGCATATGCTATATTACGATTTTCTGAGAGCTGTTTAAATACAGCAAAATCTGTAGAATTGAGATCTTCAAGTGAAGTACTAACTTTTGGTAAGCTCAAATGGCTATCAGTGATAGCGCGTCCATGTCCTGGAATATGCTTCATTATAGCTATGCCACCATTTTCTTCTATAGCTTTTATTGAAGCTAAGCATGACTTAACTACCTTTTGCACATCTGAACCGAAGCTTCTATCACCTATTATTCGATGAGTGTAAGGATAATTTAGATCGGCTACAGGAGAGCAGCCTGAATCTATGCCAAATTGTTTAAGCATTTTAGTTATATTAGAAAAATTATTAGAAATCTCAAGGCAAGCCTTTTCTTCGCCTTCACTATCAAATATTTTACCAAAAAAATCCATTGTAGGATATTCTTTATCTGCAATAGGAGGCTTAAGTCTTGCGACTCTTCCGCCTTCTTGATCAACAAAAACTTTCACATCTTGATGGGGATGTAGCTCTTTTAGATCAGCAGTAAGCTGAAGTATTTGCTCCTTAGATTCGATATTTCTCCTAAATAAAATAAATCCTACAACTTTATTTTCCTGAAAAAAAACTGTTTCTTCTCTTGTTAATTTAGAACCAGATAAGCCAAAGATTATAGGTTTTATCATATCTGTATTTTGTGTGTCTTGATTAGTTTCTTGTAAGTATAGCATGTTTAGCTTCTCCTATGATTACTTATATTATTTATGAAGATATAATTTTGGTAATTTAAAGTAGTTTTTCTCAAGTTTAATATCTCTTCTAAATAGAATAAACCACATAATTTTTTTTTGCCAAGAGAAATTTTCTTCAGTTTTTGAGCTCAAACTAGAGATGCTAAGAATTATAAGCTTCTATCATTTCTGTATTCTATGTAGGTTTGAAATTTTTGAGTATCTACTATCATAAAATATTTGGACGTTGCCTACTGGTCCGTTACGATGCTTAGCCACAATAATATCTGCAATATTATGGACTTCGTCTAACTTGGATTGCCACTCTGCATGCTTGGCGTCTCCTGGCGCTGGTTCTTTTCTGCTTAAGTAATATTCTTCCCTATATAGAAACATCACTATATCAGCATCTTGTTCAATAGATCCAGATTCCCTAAGATCAGACAGCATGGGTCGTTTATCATCACGTTGTTCAACTGCTCTTGAGAGCTGGGAGAGAGCAATAACTGGAATATTAAGCTCTTTTGCAATTGCTTTGAGCCCTTGAGTAATTTCGGAAATTTCAAGTACCCTGTTATCAAGTCTACCACTGCCTTTAATTAGCTGCAAATAGTCTATAAATAACATACCAAGATTTGACTTACGTTTAAGTTTTCTTGCTCTAGTTCTTATAGCTGATATAGACAAAGCAGGAGTATCATCGATAAAAAAAGGAAGATTAGATATTTCGTTAGCAGCGCGCCTTAGATCATTATAATGCTCTTCACTAACTTTACCAGAACGCAAAGCTGAGGAATCAACTTTTGTATATATTGATAATAGCCGGCTGGCAAGCTGCTCAGATGACATCTCTAAAGAGAAAAAGCCTATTGATGGTACGGAATCTTTGTCCTTGTTCTTTGTTTGCAATGACTTACATGCATTGAGAGCAAAATTTATTGCGAAAGCTGTTTTACCCATGGAAGGTCTACCGGCTATAATGACTAAGTCTGAATTATGCCATCCTGAAAGTTTTGTATCAAGTTCTGTAAGTCCTGTAGAAATTCCAATCACATGATCTGAGCTTTTCATAGCTCTGTCTATGCTTTTTAGAGAATCAGAGATTGAATCATTAATTTTAATAAATCCTTTTTCGCTAATACCTTCGCTAGCTAAGTTATAGAGTTTATGTTCTGCTTGCTCAATTTGTTGAGTTGAGTCGTTTTCCATAGTAGAGTTATAAGCAACGTTAACAATATCTTCGCCAATTTGTATTAAATTCCTTTTAACGGCTAGATCGTATATTATTCTGCCATAGTCATATGGATTAATTACCATCATCGCGAGGGTAGCAAGTTTATTTAGATATTCAGTGCCACCTATTTCTTGAAATGATTGTTGCTTATCTAGCATACTTTTTAAAGTAACGGGAGTTGCTGTGAAACCTTTTTCAGTTATAACTTCAATGGAGTTATAGATGCTTTGATGTATTTTCTCATAGAAATGTTCTGATCTTAGAAATTCAGTAACTTGATTAAGGAGCTCTGGATTAATTAAAACCGCACCAAGAAGCATTTGCTCTGCCTGAACATTGCAAGGTAGAGTGCGAGTAAGAGGAGGATCTACAGAATTTATCATAAATATTTGAGATTTTTATTAAATCACCACTTAGGAATTTCTGTATGATTTAGAAACTTTTCGGCTTCTAGAGCAGCCATACAACCAGTGCCTGCTGCAGTTATTGCTTGCCTAAATACCTTATCTTGTACGTCACCAGCTGCAAATATGCCTGGTATATTAGTTTTGGTTGAATCAGGCAAAGTTACTATATATCCTTCCTTATCCATGTTAATCACGTCTTTAAGCAAGCTAGTATTAGGTTTATGTCCTATAGCAATAAATACGCCATCGCATCTGATGTGGCGAGATTGGTTATTGTTTACATCACAAATATTTACGCCTCTAACAGATTTAGGATTATCTTCGCCCACTATTTCGTTGACAATGTGATTCCAAATTATCGAGATTTTAGGATTTTTAAATAGACGCTCCTGAAGAATTTTTTCTGCTCTAAAGCTGTCACGACGATGTATAATAGTAACTTTTGTAGCATGATTAGTTAAATACATAGCTTCTTCAATTGCAGTATTACCTCCGCCAACAACTATTACTTCCATACCTTTAAAGAAAAAACCATCGCAAGTGGCGCATCCAGATACTCCATATCCCTGAAAATATGATTCTGAAGGCAAGCCTAACCATTTTGCTTCTGCGCCTGTACAAATTATGATGCTCTCAGCCTCATATCTATTACCAGAACTTGTAATAGCTATAAAAGGTTTGGTTGAGAAATCTATATTTTCAACATATTCACTAAAAATCCTGGTGCCAACATTTTGCGCCTGAAGTATCATTTGATCCATTAGCCAAGGTCCAAGAATCGGGTTAGCAAAACCTGGGTAATTTTCTACTTCTGTGGTTATAGTTAATTGTCCTCCTGGCTGCATCCCGTGTAACAATATGGGTTCAAGAGATGCACGTGCTGCATAGATCGCAGCACTAAGTCCTGCTGGTCCTGAGCCAATTATTAATGTTCTCGTTTTTAAAATTTTCATCGTTGCTCCTAATTTTTCGCAAAATTACAAAACTTAAGTATCGGGGATGATTAATATATCTTTAACTAAGATCACTCAAAAATATGCTCACCATTATTGGCATATATATTAATGCAAACAGTAAAGAAAGCAACACAGTTGCTGCAACTTTTTCAGGGTGAAATTTTTGCAGTGATGCTATTACTATTATATTTGCAGCCATTGGTGCTGTTGATAGGAGCTGCAAGGCATTATAATGGTTATCATTATACCAGCCTAAGCAAAATTTATCCAAAATAATGAAAAAATTGATAACTAAAGGATAGACAACAAATTTCGCAGAAAAAGTGGCCAAAGTAAATTTCCAATCTATTTCAAAGGTTTTAAGAGTTGAGAGTCCTAGCCCTACCATTATCATTCCTAATATTGAATATGTCCCACGCATGTTATAAACAAAATCGTCTAAAAAATCTGGCATACTTAAGCCACTAAAACTAAATAAGCAACCTAAGATAAAGCCGTTTAGAATCGGTAATTTCAAAACTTTGATTATACTTTCTTTAGTGCTGCTAAAGCTTTTTGCACAAATGTAGAAACCAACTGAAGATTCAAAGATATTCACTCCAATAACTGCCATCATATATACACTTAAAGTGTAATCATCAAAGAGAGCTGCAGCTACTGGTAACATGAAATAACCGCTATTAGCCGTCCCTGCAGACAAAGCTATAATATTCCTGGTATGATCCTGCCAATATGAGCCAGCTATTTTATAAGCTGAAATAGAAATTACAGTTGCTATAACAAAAGTTATCATAGTAATGCTTAAGGCCGAGAAAGTAAGAGTAGTACTTGCTGGAATAGCGAAAAACACTATAGGTGAGATAAAATAAAATAATAAGGCAGCAACGCCGTCTCTCTCGACGTTCGAATATTTGCCCGCAAGAAATCCTATTATTACATTAAGCAACACGGATATAGTTTTAAAAAATACTAGACTAAAAACTGTCATCGAAATCAGTGATTACTGAAGTTTAAATTATCCTTAGACTTTTAGTATATTAATCTAGTAATAGCAAATGATTAAAAAACTTACCGATTTCTTATGAGACGATGTGATATATTACAAACGAATTTAAATTTGATTCTATTTGGAGATAACGTTGTATAAGTTTATATATCTCCCATAGCAATTTTTTAAATATAGCTTGAACTTTTTTCAGTTCAATAGTACCATACTGAGTTTTTAAGTTTTGGAGAATATAGATGAGTGAAGCACTAGAGCTAACCGCTACTGCGCGTAGGATAATAGGTACTGGTTCTGCTAGAGCAGTAAGAAGAGCAGGGTTAATTCCTGCTGTGATTTACGGTAATGGCAGAACACCTAGTTCAGTGACTGTAGAAGAAAAAGAAATAATGAAAATATATAGGAAGCCTAATTTTATATCGACGCTGATAGAACTTAACATCGAGGGGCAAAAGCATAAGGTCTTACCTAAAGCTGTTCAGTTGCATCCTATAACAGATATAGTTAATCATATAGATTTTGTCTTCTTAAATGATGAAAGTCAAAAGATGGAAGTACCAGTATTTTTTGATGGTAAAGATAAATCTCTAGGTATCAAAAGAGGTGGGTACTTCAATATCGTTAAAAGAACTTTACTTCTTAGATGCTCAACCAAAAATCTACCTAGAAGAATTGTGATTGATATTTCTAGTATGCTGATTGGGCAATCGATAAAGTCCCATAGCATCTCTCTGCCAGAGGGATGCGAGCTAGTCAATAAATCTAATTTTGTTATTGCTTCTATTATAGGTAGAGCTGGTAAAGTGGAAGCAGAGGAAACGCCAGTAA
>JBPBQH010000004.1:0-8305 GCA_050954685.1 Janthinobacterium lividum
TATACCAAATCGCTTAGCTGTTTTTGCTATACTTAATTTCTCTCTTACCTTCATTTTAAGGACTTTCTCTCTGAAATCTTTTGAATATGTCATAATACTTATATTATAACACTTTTATCCAGGATTAGCTATAAAGTATTGCTTGATACAATTGGTTGTAATAATTAGTCAGCCGCTGAACTCTCATGGAATTTTTAGTTAAAAGTATGTACTATTTAAATTGTACCTATATTCTCAATACCCGTAAGAGTGATTCTAGCTGAGTTGAAGCTTTTAAAGCCAAGCATAGGCTTGGTTCGTTTCTTGATAAATCTATGGTCCCGCTCGATAATGTTGTTAAGATACTTATTCTGTAAGATCTTTATTTTTCTATCTTTAGGTAACTCTTTGTTAGCTTCTGCAAAAGCATGAAGGTTACTACCAATTTTATCTATGACAATCTTCTGATGAAACCATACTTTTTGAAAATATAATCAAAGACTTAATTAGAAATGCTCCTAATTATAGTTCAGATAAAGTTAGATTAGAATTCCATGATAATGAGGCTATTTTAGTACGTGCCGGAATGAATATAAATTTAAACGAGTTGTTAAGCAAAGTGAATTTTAATCACTTAGCTCTTTCAGGACAAGATATTTCTATGTACTCGCAACATGTAGCTTCAAAATTAGCTCCTATTACCCCTGAGGGATATAAAAGATTATTTGACTATCATTATATGCAAAATCCTAATAGCAAAGAAAAAGAATTTCTGAATCAATTAGATCATGGAGAGAAGCAAGCAATTCAAATATATTCTGGCAATGATTATAAAGAAATTAATGCTGTATTGCGAGGGCAAGCAGTAACTAAATCTTTAAGCTCTGAAAAGATAGTTGAATCTCTTATGCATGCTGCGGTAGCTAGTCATGGCTTAAATAAGTTACCAGACGTTGAATTACCCCGTACAGTACGTATTCAGGATGATTATGAATTAAATGAGCTCATTGATAATGCTAGTCAACATAAAGTAACTCTAGAAAGTGCTTTTATAAGTACCGCAGATCAATTTTCCCAATTTGCAACTGATCTATTCAAAGGTAATGTTAGAATCATATATGAAAATGTAAAAGGCAAAAAAGTAGATGCTTTATCTATTGCGCCTGAAAATGAATATATGATACCTCCCTCCACTCAAATAAAATGGACTGGACACAAGGAGGAAAATGGAATTCATTACTTTACTGCTCAAGGAGCTAATGTATTATTAGATCAAGTCAAACCTATTAATACAAGAATCACTGAAGCAATTGAACAAATTGATAGTATTGTTACGAAAATTAGTAATACTATTGAAAATGAGAAAAAATTATCTCCTATTTCAAACGAAAGTAAAAACAAAAGTGGAAACAAATCTTCTCAAGTTGATATGAGTACTGATAATAGTGTTACGGAAACTAGTAATATTATTAAAAATGAGAAAGAATCATCTCCTATTTCAAACGAAAGTGAAAACAAATCTTCCCAAGTTGATATGAGTAATTCTGCAAATGATCAACACAAAGTGCCTTCTAGTTTGAGTAAATCTAAAATCCCATTTGAAGGATTCATTGGTGCAATTTTAAAAACAGTCGTGGATAATGGATTAGCTCCTAGAACTAAAATTGCTAAATATGAATCCGGAAAAGATTCAAAGCAAGGTGATTCAAACTATAACAGAGATTCGCAGCAATTCACGAAATCAATAGATGCTAGTTATTTAAATTTGAAAACTAAACTATATAATTTAGTAAGTAGTATTATCAATCACTTAGGAATCAAAACTTTAGCCAACTATTTTTCAGATAAAGCACGTGATATTCAAAAGCAAACACCAACTGAAAAGAAGCCTCATTCATTAAAAATAGAAGGTAAACAAAATCCGACGGGTCTTGCTAAACAAAAAGACCGTTCAAGATAAAATTAGGATTCTGCATTTATTGAGGTACTGTCGCATATAGGAAAAGGAATTATAAAAAATGAGGTAAATTTAGATTTTGGGTAAGATTAAGCCATTAGCATTATATAATTCTCGAAAGCTGAAAAATTATCGTTAGCTGTAGCAATCTGTTTTTTCTGAATTATACGTATATTCTCAATACCCGTAAGGGTGATTCTAGCTGAGTTGAAGCTTTTAAAGCCAAGTATAGGCTTGGTTCGTTTCTTGATATAATCTATGGCCCTGCTTGTCAAGCCCCCAAAATATGGCCCAATTTTAAGTTAGTAGCATGGGAGATCACTAGCTCAATGTATGACTTTAGGAGCCGGGGGATTATAGTGTAAAGAGCTATGAGGTCTAACCTCATTGTAATGTCTGCGCCAATTTTTAATGACAGTCTTTGCCTCAAGAAGAGTATAAAATGATTTGCCATTTAGTAGCTCATCTCTAAGACTACCGTTAAAAAGCTCACAAAAACCGTTTTCCCATGGACTGCCTGGAGTAATATAGGCTGTTTTACTTTCAAAGCTGCTAGCCAATCTTGCAGAATGCTGGCTTTAAACTCACTACCATTATCTGAACGAATAAAATCCGGTATGGCTTCAATCACAAAAAGATTTGATAATATATCAATCACATCATCGGACCTAAGGCTATGTTCTGCCTTAATAGCAAGGCATTTTTAGCATTCCTATTTTCCTACCTATTACTAAGCCTGTCTAAGACAAAATCGTAACTCCACACATGGTTAGGATACAATAGGCTTAAGCCTTATAGAGCTACCATCATTAAAATAAAGCCGTGCTCTTTTCTTTTGTCTCTTAGGAACCTTTAAACCTTCCTTGCGCCAGATACGTTCAACTCGTTTATGATTAACTCTCCAGCCATCTGCTTCTAAGCAAGGCTGTGATCTTACGATAGCCATAACGCCCGTAATTACTTGCCAAATTAACTATGTCATTGCTAAGGGACTCTTCACCGTTAGATCTTTTGGAAATATAACCCCAAACAAAGCGTTCAACGGATAGTGTTTTACATGCTCTACGCTCTGATATATCGTACTTCTGACATGCCTTTACTATTGCTTTGCGTTTCTGCTCAGGGCTTATTAGTTTCCCTCAGCTACATCCTTTAAGATCAAATTACTTAGAGTCAGATCCGCTACCGCTCGCTTTGAACGCATGTTCTCAGTCTCTAAATCTTTCAAACGCTTTGCCTGAGATACTTGCATGCCCCCATATTCTTTGCGCCACTTATAGTAAGTTGCATCTGATATGCCTATTTCTTTGCATACCATTATATGGAATAATAAAGAGATATCATATCAAAGATGGTTATTGTAAAACATGTCCACGACTCGAGGTTTGTTTACCTGATAAATATCGAAACCGTTTACGTTTTATATATAGAAGCCTCCATCAAGATGAGGTGGATGAAGTAAGGCTAAGACAGACTACATCTGATTTTAAAGACAAATTAAAAGACAGTGGAAAATCGAAGGCTTGTTTGCTAAAGCGAAGGAAAATCATTGTTTGCGAAGAGCAAAATATCGAGGCATTAATAAATTTCAGATTCAATGCTATATGATAGCTCTAATATAAAACTTTAAAAGGTTGCTTGGCTTCATCTTTGATATTGCATATACAATTTTGAGTCAGGGGAAATCAAAAAATCTTTTACCTAGTAAAAGTTCTAATTTTAGATTTCTAACAATATAAAAACTGAACCTTTTTCAACACGCCGATGATATAATTTACTATACATCATCCAAACATATTAGTTTTTTTGATTAAGCATATATTGACGTAAGAGATCTGGCGATTCCACAGCTGTTTTATTTTAATGGCAATGCACAAGAAAGAATAAAATTTTTTGATGATCTTCGTAAAGATATACTTGCGTTTCTAAAAAAACAAGGCATTTAAAATTTTGCAGACGTATTTGATTGCTAACTAACGAACAAAAAATTTTTTTTAGTAATACAGCGAGTTCTTGTATATAAAAGCCACTTATCATATCATTTGTGCATTTACAAAGGTAAATGAGCTCAAACATGAAAGATAGTAACATACGTATCTTGACTTTTATGAGGGAAGCGCTCAAGCCATTTAAGTTATTAATTTTGGGACAATTTTTAGTTGCCATAATACTTGCAATTGATTTAACCATACCTATTAAAAATAATAGTTGATAAAATTCCTGCCTTAACTAGTTCTACAGCAAGTAGTATGCTATTTTTACCAGTTATTGTATACCTGTCTACATCATTTGTTGTTACTTGCACCTTACGAGTGAACGACTACATCTGGATGCAGTTAAATACAAATTTGAAGACCTATATTGGCGCGCTCTTAATAGCACGTGTAATGGCCCATACAATTACTACGTTTCAAAATAATTTTGCCGGAGACTTAGCTAATAAAATCAAAGAAGTAATGAGTGGCACCCCGGATCTATTGCGATTATGTATTACCAGGTTCTTTAATCATACGTTAGCATTGGTTATAGCTATTTTCGCTGTTTGGACAATTAATTATGAATTTTAAGCATTACTAAGTGCATGGTTGATAAGTTTTTTCTGGTACTATTTTATTTTCTAGAAGAGCAAGATATTTAACCGTTAAAGCTGCTGAAATAAGATCGACTGTTGTTGGCCAAATGGTAGATATTTTAAGCAATATAATAAGCGTTCACCTTTTTGCCTCTCAAAAATCAGAGCTTAGTAATTTTAGGAAGTATCTTGATGAATATATAAGGCGCGATCAAGGTCGTGATTGGTATTTTATAAAAATGTTTTGCTTTCAGGGTATATCTTTTTTAATATATCGAACATTATGTTTCATATTATTAATTGATGGCTCTGAAATTGGAAATGTAACAGTGGGTGATTTTGCTTTACTCATAACTGTTAATGTAGCCATTGTGAATTATTTATGGAACCTTTCTGATGATATTCAATACTTATCAGAACTCATGGGTAATATATTACAAGGTTTAGAGCTAATTCTATCGCCTGTAGAAATTAAGGACAAAATAAATACAAAGCCACTGCGAGTAGATCATGGTCGTATAATATTTGGAAATGTAAATTTTAATTATAAAGGTACAATTGACTTATTTGACAATAAATCAATTGTTATTGCACCAAACCAGAGAGTAGGTCTAGTAGGATATTCAGGTAGTGGAAAGTCTACATTTGTTAATCTGATTTTAAGATTATACGATGTAACAAAGGGTTCAATTTTAATTGACGAAAATGATATACGAGATGTAACACTCCACTCTCTGCGAGAAAATATAGCAATGATCCCTCAGGATCCTTTGTTATTTCATCGTACACTGAAAAAAATATAAGGTATGGTTTAGCTGCAGCAAGTGATGATGACATAATAGAAGCGGCCAAAAAAGCGTATGCACACGAATTTATTATAAATTTACCTAATGGTTATGATTCTACCGTTGGAGAGAGAGGTGTAAAGCTTTCCGGAGGACAGAGGCAAAGAATAGCTATAGCTAGAGCAATACTTAAAAAAGCACCAATTCTTATATTAGACGAAGCTACCTCGCAACTTGATTCTGTGACTGAAGATAAAATCCAAAAGTCTTTATGGACATTGATGCAGCAAAAAACAACTATTGTCATAGCGGATAGGTTATCTACTCTGATGCGCATGAGTAGGATTTTAGTTTTTAATAATGGCAAAATAGTTGAAGATGGTACACATGATGAATTATTAAAACGTGATGGACTTTATAAGATTTTTTGGGATGCACAAATTGGTGGTTTTTTACCAGAATGAAAATGCTATTTCAAACACTTTGTTAACAGTGATCCCACGTTTCTTTGCATTGATGCTTTGTTCGTATGCGCCTTGTCCAGGAATCCCAAATGAAATTTTTTGATTGGATATAAATTTACACAATTCTGTTGTTTGCTCCTGAAATCTGTTTAGTGACGTTAAACTTGAGATATCAATCGCTATGAATAGATCACCTTTGTTTGATTTTTCGTATGTGCCTCAACCAATAATTGTTGAGGCAGGTTATCATGAGAGTTGTCAACATTGTGAGTGAATTCTTCAATTCTTGATTGTCTTACAGCTATCTCTTGCTCTTCGTATTGCCTAAGCAATGTTCTCAGCTTACTTTTAATTTCCTTTTCGAGTATTATTTGATTATCACCATCTAATTCACGCAAAGCCTTTACTAAATTTCTTTCAAAGTAAGCTCCCGTTAATAGTCGCTTAGCTAACGATTAGGTATCTGAAATAGATCTCAAATATGTACCAGCTTCTTGTAATTCTGGTCTATCCTGATAGTAGAGCTTTTGTAATATTATAGACTCATCGGTACTTACAGAACCATGAGGATAATTTGCTTCGATCTCTTGCAAATGAGCGAAACTTACCGGTGCTGTCAGGCTTCCAGTTAACCCATCCAAGAATATTAAGTTCGCTATCTATGGTATCTAACTTTTCGGTAGCAGCTTTCATCATTTGATTTATAAAATCAGCTTGAGTTATCTTACTTAATAAGAAACCGGGTAATATACCAGCGTAGCTGTCATTAACGGATTGCTTGAACTCATCATAGCTTCTTTTAGGTATGCCATTTAATATTAATTTACTTTTTAAGACGATCTATGAATATTTCACCCATTGCCACTTGATCGTAATCGTAGTTAATATTTTTTAAATTATTACTGATTGAAACTTCGCCCTTGGAAATCGCATCGGCCATCTTAGCAAATGTTAACATAGCTGTGATATTACTGTTTTTGCTTCGACGAGCCATTACTTCAAGTGACTGATCATCTACTTTAGGAATTGATAATAAGCATGCTTTTTCTAAATCATTATCAACCTCGGGTATTCACTTCATCGATATATTTAAATCCTTCATATTATTTATTCACTTCTATATTTGCAACACATCCTTCTATAGCATTCTTTTATGGATAATGTTTTCCAACTCTTTTTATTATATATGTCTAATCCATTAGAAATGCGTACAGCATATTATGTAATCGAAAGGATATTGTCTGAAAATTTTATTATAGGTGCCTATTATATTCTTTTTTTAGTTCCAAGACTTCGTTGATATAATTACCAAATTCGCTTTTTGCTATAGCAACTTTTGGCATTAAATGATCATACTCACTGCAAAAGTAGGGCATATGGTCAGTTATTCCTATAATATTTACATTATTTAATATTGATTATCTACAAATTCTTTAAACCATGATGAGGCGTAAGTGGTTAAATCATATCCTTTTAGGCTCCTAATTTCTTGAATGGTAATACCCTCTCTTTTATACTCGGAACTTTTTTTATAGACGATCTTAAAATAAGGTCCATTTTATTAGAGTCTTTTTCCTCTTGTTCGCCTATTAAAACAGTTGCTACAAAAAAATTAGTTACACTTTTAAAATATAGAACTTCCTTTAGCTCAGAAATTGAAGGCTCCTTCCCCAAATATTTTTTTAGTAAAATTTTAGTTTCATTCAGGTTTGCTCCTGAACAACTGGAGAGCCAGCCAATATCAAGGAGAGGGTTGTCTATTCTAACCTCAGACCAATCTATAAAATAAACACTATCATCCTTCGTTATTAAAATATTTCCTGGATTTAAGTCTCTATGGGAAGGCAATAATGGTCTTTTAAATTTTTTAAAATCTTGTATTAATTTTTCGTAGCTTTCTGTATAACCGGTCGGATACACTAAATTCCTTTCAATAAAACTTTGGTACAAATTTTTAATAGTATCAAGTTTAGTTTTTTTAGGTAAATTATTGTTACCTGGATAATTATGAAATTTTTTAAGATTTGCTATTATCTTTTCAAGTATCTTTATATCTTTCAGATCTTTAGGATACATTGTTCGCCCTTCTATAAATTCCATAATTGATACGAGCGATAATTGATCCGAGTAAATTAACCTTGGAGCGATTTTCAATTTTGAAGCAATTCTGTGAACGCTTATTTCTGATTTTCTAGATTCAAGTTCCTTTTTTTCATCTAATAATCTTAAAATGTATTTATCATTATTACTATTGATTTGGAATATCCTTGATTGTGACAATCCTCCAAAAACCTTTTTAAACTTAATGTTTTTTACATTTTTTTGTAAAAAACTTTTAGATATGACTTCTTTAATGGAAGTAACAAAAATTTTTGGCACTTTATCTAGTAATTCATTATAGCTAAATTCTTCGCTAACTAATGGCCTTAAATATTCCTTCGCTCTTTCTTTAGCTCGCTTTGTAGCCAAAGAGTTAAATTTTTCATCATCTTCTATGAAACCAACAAAGAAAATTTCACGCTTTCCTTTATCTACCCATCCTGAAGAG
>JBPBQH010000198.1:0-8268 GCA_050954685.1 Janthinobacterium lividum
CAAAACTATCTTTTTGGCTTAAGGAAATTGACTTTTGGGCCCCTTTATCGGGATGGTTGCCTTCCGAATTAGGTTGTTTTTCTACCACGATTTGATTTTCTCTCGTATAATACTGGCACGTACTCATGCATAGTGAAATGACCCCGATAAGTTTTATACATAATATTTCCTTTATATTTCTTTATTATAATCTGACATAATAATATTGAGTCAATAGCCCGCTGCTTTTTAGCAAATTTATTCTCTCTTTGATGACAAAATTCCCCTATTACTATATTCTGCCAGACTAAACCATCGTAAAGCTTGGCTTTCACATAGCCACTAGTGCTTACATTCTCGTAATTGCCCGCATAAGCCGTTTTTGCGTCATCGTTGAGCAATAATATAATATCTCCGATCAAAGGCTTTATAATATCGTCAATATATTTGATATACACATTACCAGTAATGATAATCTTGTCCGGTATAGGCATAAGAGTAATTTTATTATTAATTGCAGCAGTTTATTAGAAGCTATAAACTATTCATAGTTCATATAAAAAATTTATCAGTTATCTTACTATTTTTGGTATTACTAACTTTTCAAATTCACTTTGCAACTCTAGAAATTTAAATTTTTCAAAACCTTTCTTAGGCACGATTATTAGTCCCAGCTTAATACGTGCACTACTAAGCAAAATGTTTCGGCTTGTATTTCTAATAAGATGGCGAATGCGCCTTTTAATTTTATTACGGATGACTGCAGTGCCTAGCTTTTTATTAACTTTCATTCCGAAACGAATCTCGGAATAGGACGTTGGATCAATTTCTGAGTAGTTAGTAGCAAGTACTAGCAAAAAATGCTGACTATATAATTTTTTGCCCTGCTTATTGACCGAATCGAAGTGTTTTTGACTTTTCAGTGAAGATAAGATGGTCAATATATTTACGCTGAGAGTTTTTTTCTACCCTTCGCTCTTCTTCTTCTCAATACTTCTCTACCACCAACAGTTTCCATTCTTGATCTAAAGCCATGGCGTCTTTTTCTTACTAAATTACTTGGCTGAAATGTACGTTTCATAAAATTTTACCTAACTAAATAACACATCTTTATATTAAGAATCGTGCTCTATGTCAATTGAAATATTAGCAGTAATAAGGTAGATTGCTACCCTGATAACCTCATTTAGTTCCAATTATGATTACAATTACAAATAAAAAATCGTAGTAATTGGAAATGTCTAGTGCTAATGCCAGAAATGAATTATACCAATATTTAGATAATCTAGACTTTAAAGCGTCTTAACAATATTGGATAAATTAATGAGCTATTTAGTTGGTCTAACTACCGATATATTACATAATATTTGGATCTATAATCTGATTACTGTTTCTGGCAATCACATTAAAGTCGGAAATATTGTACTTGCTGCTGTAATCTTCCTAGCTGGTATTAAATATTCTAAAAGATCATCAACTTTTATAAGAGCATATGTACGTACAAAGTTGAATACCGACAAGGATGCAGCAAATGCGCTTGAGAAAATAATAATATACGCTGTTATGAGTGTATTTGCTATTACTGTTTTAGAGATAGCAAATATTCCCTTAAGTACCTTTGCCTTTATTGGCGGTGCCTTAGCAATAGGTATTGGTTTTGGTGCTCAATCCTTGATCAGTAATTTTATTGGCAGTATTGTTGTGATGATAGAGCGCCCTTTGAAAATCGGTGATATTGTAGAAATTGAAGGAGTAATGGGAACCGTTAGCTCGGTAAATGCTCGGTGCGTTGTAATAACTACATTCTCAAACATAGATGTACTAGTGCCTAATAACAAAATAATGCAAAACTCTCTAGTCAACTGGACTCTCAACGATAGCGCAATTAGATATCAAGTCGAACTTAAGATAGAGAGAAAATCAAGAGAGGAGCTAAAGCTTGACGATTTTATCAATAACTTAATAGTAATATTAGCGAGTTTAGATATTGTTATTAAAGAATATAGACCTGAAGTTAATCTAACTAGAATTCAAAAGGATCACTTAGTTTTTTTACTCAATTTTCATTGTAATCTTGAACATATAAATAATCTTGAATATATTAAGGGAGTAGTAAATTTAACTTTGATTGAGAAGATTACAGAAGAACATTTCACAGTTGAGTATTTAACAGTAGTTAACGTAAAATCTACTGTAGACAAAGAAGACAAGACATGATTTACATTATAATTGCTATTAGCTTAACTACTTTAGTGCTGATTGCTGGGCTCATCTTAATGGTAAAAGGGAGCAAGTCTAATGGAAAGCTCTCTTCAAAACTTATGTCATTAAGAGTTATTTTTCAAGCCATTGCTATACTGCTGCTAGCAGGAATATATTTTTTTGATCATACTCCCCTTAACTGAATAATATTTTGTTAGTAATAATAGATATTAAGTTATTAAATTTATTTTGGATTGTAGCTGTCAAAAGAAATGTTCCTGCACTAGAACAATCTTCTCATTAATCTTTAAATATATATTTCTTGAAGTCGTAAATCTAGAGGCTCCTCCTTTTAGATAGTATTTTTGTGCTGACTTATACTGTTCACAATTAACCTATCTACAGACAACACACAGAATTTACTGTGTAGATTCTTATGTACTATTGTATCAGTTACATAAATACTCTCAATAGTAGAGTTTTTAGCTACATAATCTGAAACATCTTGAGATATTATGTGAGTAACAAAAGCTTTAACTGAAGCAGCTCCACGATAACGCAGATAAGTAGCTGCCTGGCATATAGTGTTTCCAGTGTCGATAATATCATCTATCAAGATGCAATCTCTTCCTTCAACAGATATAGCTTCGCTGCTTATAATACAATTGTCATTGAAAGTTCTAATCTTATTAAATATAATAAAATCCCATCCCGTATGTGAGCTCAATATTTGCACTCGGTCAGTGCTTCCTACGTCTGGTCCAACAATCAAAGGAGATGACGAACTAATAAGTTTAGTAAACAAATGACTCGGACTAAGGTTTTGAATAAGTAAAGTTGAATTCTTAAGTACAGATGATGAGTGTATGTCAATTACTATAACCTTCTCGGCACCCGCATGTTGTATAAGATTTATAACTAGCTGAGCAGGCAATGGTCCATAATTATATGTAGTATGGTCTTGACGACTATAGCCAAAATAAGGAATTATAGCCGTAATTTTATTTGCCCCAGCACAGCGTGCAGTGTCTATAAGTAGTAATAATTCTACAAGATTCTCATTCACTGGTTCAGAAGTGGACTGAATGATGTATACATCATCATCTCTTATATCATCGATGATTTGGACTTTGAACTCGCTATCGCTAAATCGACTTATTAAAGGTTTGATCAAAGGAGCGTCTAGTAAGCTTGCAACCCTTTTTGCTAAACCATGATGAGTACTACCTGCAATAATTTTCATAGTAGGGCAGCCAATTTTTCTTGCAGTGAATTTTGTTCAAGTCTTAACTCTAATGAATCAAGATTAACTGAACTTGCTTCTTGAGTCTGACAATCACAGCCAAAAATATAAGACTTATTGTTTGAAGCAATTTGCACACATTGTCCACATATTCCCTTCATCATACAGTGCATCAAAGAGGTAGTATTGAGTTCTAGAATAGTATTGGGTGATAAGTTATCCTTCAGATCTCTTACTAAGGTCATTCTTTTTGGAAAAGTAGCACAAACAATCTGGTCTGGAGATATTAACCAGGTAAAAACATGATCCTGGAGCCCGTCTAAGATAGTACCTTTGATAGTAAAATCTTGAGGTCTACTTTTAGCTATTATATCTTCTTGAGAACACCATATTACGATATCAGCTGATTTTTCTATTTTTTCTCGATAAAATACATCGCTAGATCTTTTATAACCTGCTATGTACACTACTTTACAACCATTATCTTTAGAAGCCATACTAATAGATAGTAAGCGCGCATTATAAGGACCATCCGCTGCGAGAACTATATATTTATTCTCCAGTATTTTAGCTGGCGCTCCTGTTGGACCCATCAAGGCTATCTCTTCTCCAATTACTAAATTTTTGCACAAAGTGCTTGACCTACCAGCTCCATAAATGATTAATGGTATAAAGTCTTTTCCTAACGAAGGGTCAATATATGTGCCGCAGAGAGCTAGAGGTTCAATTATTTTTTTAGGGTCAAAGGAATGATTCTGTAGGCGAAAGAATTGCCCTGGTTGAAAATTTCTAGCAGCTAGTGGAGAATAAACAATTAGCTCCAATATATTTGAAGTTAGATGATTGATTTTTGTTATTCTACTCATCAATAAACGATCGAGCTTGCTTCTAAATTGGCTCTGATCTTGCAGATAATTTGGTCGGTAGTTACTTAATTGACTACTTATTTTTTTGTAACCTTTTTTTGCACTTGCTAAAGCCTTAACTACACTGCCAGCAAACTGAGGATCACAATCACCAAAATAACCTGATAAAATCTCTTTATCTTTGCTTAGTTCTAAAGTTTTATGCTCAGTACCAATTGCTATTAGCACTGTTTTGGCAGGGTAAGTTTTACAGCTAAAATCTACTGATCTAGTATAGCCAAACTTATCGACGTTTATCCGTTTGATTGTCATATTGGGTACAAATTTAACACCTGCAATCATTGCATGAGCTATTTCATTGTAGTTAAGCTTAAAAGCATGAGAATCTTCTATTTTGCCTCTGTAATATACATGTACGCCACCGAGTTGTTCAATAACAGCTTGTCTAATTTTTTTCTTATCTTTTATCTCCCTAAATAAATCAGCATGATCTATAAATTCTCTAGCAATTTCCTTATCCTCTTCTGTCCAATTTTTTTCAACATAGTCAACGCCAAGTTTTAAAACTAGACTATTATAGTGCCTACTAAATTTTTCTACTTGTATTGGATAATAATTTAGTGCTTCAACTGCGCTGTCTACTGCAGTTAACCCACATCCTATAACAGCAACAGGCATCCTTATGGTTAGGCTAGATATATTATCTTTTAAGAAAGCTCCTTGATTTTGTAACGCCATTAAAAAATCAGAAGCGGTTTTTACTCCCTTGGCCAGAAAATTGCTAAAAACAGGCAGTTTGGGCTGACTAGCTCCAGTACAAAAAGCTAGATAATCAAAGCCTAGTTCAAATATCTGCTGCTTTGTAATATTACCACCTAGCATAATATTGCCATAAGCCTTAAAATTTCTATATCTCTCAAGAATTAAACGAATAATAGATAAATTATTTTTATCCCATCTATTAGTAATACCATATTCAGATACTCCACCAAATCCTTGAGGTACTCTAGACGAAGTCTTTTGCTTATATTGATGCCAATATTTAATAGGTTGATTACCAAAAGATGATGGAGAAATCTTAAGCCCATCTATAGCAATAACGTTATGTCCCTCTTGCAAGAGATGATAAGCTATCCCAAAACCAGCAGGTCCAAGGCCAGTTACTAATATGTTATAGCTGGTTGCTAATTTAGGAAGTGGATAATATATATTTAAAGGATTCCATCGTGTAAGTAAGAGGTAAATTTCAAGGCCGTAAGGTAACTTTAAAATATTTTCCAAAATTTTAGATTCAACTAATGGCACATTTACGGGTTCCTGTTTTTGATATATACAAGAACTCATACAATCATTGCATATTCGGTGACCAGTCGCCGCAACCAGAGGATTATCTATAATTATTATAGCTAACGCAGCGATCTCAAAACCCGAAGCTTTTACTTGATTCATTTCCGAGATTTTTTGCTCAAGTGGACAACCATTTTTGGAGCTATCGGTAGTTTCAGCTGTAAATTTAAATCCTGTAGAACAGGAATCTTTGTTTTGGTGATGACAATAAATACAATAATGAGCATGACTAAGTGCGTTCTCGGCGTTAAGCTCAGGAGCACAATAATCAAAGCCAAACCGAGAAGTGCTAGCCTTTTTTATTTTATTATTATTTAGTAAGTTATTATTAATTGTTCTGGGCAAATCAAATAAGCATATTTTGCTGCCCTTGTGAACCATGTAAGCTGCATATCTTGCTGCCAAATCTATATGTTGGCTATATTTTTCTGGCTTTTGTAGCCATTTAAAAACATTTTCTACAAATCTTTCTTGAGTTATTTTTCCTTCACAGAGAGATATTAGTGATTCTGCAGTATTTTTGAAATTAATCTCTTTTATTTTGTTTGCACAATATTTTTTGATGGCAAATCTTTGAACAAATTTTCTTCTACATTCGTATATTGCGTCGAAAGCTTTAGCTGTTCTTCTTATCTCTTCTACTTTTCTCTCAACAGCAAAGAGTTCGCTAAAGAAATCATCGACTAGTGGGGAGATTTCTATTAACAAGTCTGAATACTCAGCTTTCGTCACTTCGTTGGGATAAGATCTATATTTGACTAGGACAAAATATAGATCGAGATTATACTCGCGAACAAAATCCATAAATATTTTGTCAATTGTAGCTAGCCCTTCTTGCTTATTTAAATCTTCATAGCTGAAGTTGAAACCGAGCTGCATGCAGGATTATTCTAATTTCTGTGAAGTTAGCTAATTCGTATAAACCTTAGTATCAGCTTTTCAGTGAAGAGTTAATCCATTCTTCAATTGAACTTTTTGGTAATACTCCTGTTTTATTAGCAATAGCTTGACCGTCTTTGAATAAAATCATCGTCGGGATACTACGAATACCAAAACGTGACGGTGTCTCCGGATTCTGATCAATATTTATTTTTACTACTTTAATTTTTCCTTTAAGATTTTCTCTAAGCTCATTTATGGTTGGAGTAAGCATTTTGCAAGGTGCACACCATTCTGCCCAAAAATCGATCAGTACTGGTAATTCGCTGTTTAATACTTCATGCTCAAAAGAGCTATCTGTTATGTCCATAACTATATATTCCTAGTTTTACGTGTTGGTTTTTAATATCTATTTACATTCAATAGTATCTAATAGTCAATATTTATTGATACGCTATAACTAGTATCGATAATAATTGAAAAAAATTTGAAAGTCAAAAATCACTTATTCTTTTTCTAAATTGTAGGCCATTAAGAGCACTAAAAATTTTTAATTTGAACTTAAGCATCAGAACAAACACTAGTAGTAGGTAAAATAGTTAATCATATAGAAGATTAGCTACTGCGGCTAATCTTCTATAGGTACAAAATCAGCAGTCTGACTGAGTACCCATAATATTTAGTTCTTGTCTAGCCTTATATGATTTACATCAGTAATATTATTAGCTGCTGCCAAATTATCGACTGTGGTGTTGTTAGCCTGTGCCCTACCAGATAATGTATCACCTTGTGCCACCAGCATGCGTCGTATTCTCGGCCGCCATGTCTGTTGGGTTAGGAATTGCATCTTGCACAACATTAGCAGATACATCAGCTTATGGTGCAATCTGTTCTGGCTGTGGTATATTTAGACATTTGTTGTGCTATGTCAGCTTGCGGTATAGGTTCAGGTGCACTAGCTGCTGCAAAATTGACTTTATCACCTGGATTAATAACATTAGAATTGTTTTGAAATCCTTCATTAGCTGGTATCTTCAGCAATTCTTCTACACTTGTTACCTTACTCTGAGCTATAGCAGATAATGTATCATCTGTTTTACCTCGTGAATATTAGCGTCCGCTGATGGCTTGAGCAGGCATTGCAAGCTGTGGCTGTGTTGCTGCTTGCTTCGGCGCCTGCTGTGCTGGTTCAGGTTGGACTTGCGGCGGCTGATTTTTGCGTCAGCTTGTGTGGCTGGTGCAGCTGCTACTAGCTTTATTATCACCTGGATTAGTAGTATTAGGATCAGCTTGATATTTCTTGTTACCTGGTATTTTCAGCAATTCTTCTACCGTTGTTCCTTTGCTTTGTGCTATTCCAGATAATGTATCGCCAGATTTAACTTCATGTACATTTGAATTAGCTGTAAGTATTGATTGTTGTTGTGCAACTTACTTGAGCTTTAGCTATATTTTGTTTTACTACATCATCTAACTAATTAGTAAGAGATTGTATACTCTCTTTAGAATAATTTGCTTCTGATCTACTTAGATTATATGCATAACTTAAACAATGAACACCATTTCCATCTGTAGCTTTTTCAACCCCTCCAGAATCTAAGTAATTTTTAAGCCCCGTAGGACCTTTAATATGCGCTGAACCTACCAAAGCTGATCTTGTTATTGTAAAGTTTTGATCTTCGGATACTCTTTTCTCTGACAATAAAACGTCATTGATCTTTTTACCAACATATTTATCAAATGTACAGTTAC
>JBPBQH010000101.1:0-8224 GCA_050954685.1 Janthinobacterium lividum
TGATCTATTTCATGTTGTATAGCCCGGGCAAGCCACCCTTGAGCATCAAGTTGCCGAGTTTTGTTATCATAGTCTAGAAACTTAACTTCGATACTTCCTGGCCTCTTAACTTCTATTCTCTGTTCGGGGACAGAAAGACATCCCTCAAACGCTGATGCCATTTCTTCTGATTGCGTTATTATTTCAGGATTAGCCATAAACAAAGGATAAAAACCTTTTGCTCTACTGCTCTCATCATCATTTTGCAAATCCAGAACAATTACTCTCTTTAGAATGCCTACTTGCACGGCTGCTAACCCCACACCTTGACTATCGTACATTGTGCTTAACATATCATTCATCAAATTTTGGATATTTCTATCAACTGTATCGACCATTGCAGACTTCTTCTCTAGTATAGGATTGGGAGCTGTTATTATTTGTAGTATTGCCATGATATTTGGTTTACTGGAATTTAAGTTAAACTCATTATATTACAAATTGATAAAATGTAAATATTCTACCCAGAACAAAAGTACGAAAAACGAAAGTTAAATATTCATAGTCTTCGTGCATCTTTTTAATTAGGCGAATCTAGCTAGTCAATATCATTTTTATGAAATCTTAGTTACAAAATGAACTAAAAGCTGATGCGTTTAATTACATTTCCAACCCTGACGTCTTCCAGTGCAGAAGCCCTGATATTTTAGTACGGCAGAATGTTACCATAAATATTTAAATTAGGGTTATTAGTGCATTATATTTTTCGTGTTAATTAGTATTAGTTATGAGTAGTCGCTTTGTGTTGTCGTCGGCTTTTACTTGTTTTGTCTGTTAAGAAAACATTATACAAAAATTTATCTGTAGTTCTTTTGCAGATATAAACCTATTAATAATCCCTCTACTCGAAATTATTAATAGTTTACCAGATGGGGCTAATGAACTATGAGTTATTGATACATATACTTCCCTGTACAATAATTTTAAGACTCCATAAGTATCCTTCACAGAGTATGTGCAGTTAGGTATAACTGCTAGTATAGTGCAAAAGCTAACAATCTGTGCTATTTGGGCAGCAATAGTTGTCTTAAGACCCAAAAGGATTGACCCATGACAGCAAGGTGGCTACTCATAAATTACAAAGAATAATTTAAACTGAACCAAAAATATAGGGTAAAAGATTACTAGCTGACAAAACAGGCCACACAAAAGACAAAGCTGATTTTTTTGAAATTTAATAGAATTTTATTATAATGCGTAACTATAAATTACTCAAAAGGTTTTACTATGACCATAAATACGGCGATTATCATAAGAATTGGAGGCACTTCGTTTACAAGCCGGTAAAATTTTTCTTTATTTTTATTTTGTCCTACGGAAAAATCTTTTCTCCACATTGCAAGCAGCATATGAAAAATTGTCAGGCCTATTACAGCTAGCATTTTTATGTGAAACCATACGCCAAGAGCTGTAAAGCCGTAAATGGAAGCATTTATTATGCCAAATATATAGCTAAATATCATTGCTGGGTTCATTATGAACTTAAGCAGTCTATATTCCATGATTTGCAATGTCTTGTCTAATTCTGAACCGACATGTGCCTTTGTATGATAGACGTAGAGTCTCGGCAGATAAAACATTCCCGCCATCCAGCAAATGATAGCAACAACATGTATAGATTTGAACCAAAGATAATAATTAGCCATTTCAGTTTCAATATTGAACATTATAATGAAAACCGCAGCTGCTATTCCAAGTGAAAATGCTGCTATCAATTGTAAGCGTTAGATCAACTAGCTTATAGTGGAATGTCATACTATTCTTCTAATCGTTTGCTTTAACTTCGTTAACCAAATGGTAGCCTCACCACATTCTGGCTCAGATATTTTGTGCTCAATTAGCATAAATCCGTGTTGCTGCAGAAGCACTTTATATTCATCTGGTGAGAGCGAAGCGTAATAAAGATTTTTACCGCCATTATCGCTCCATGCCTCTCCAGCTTTTGGTCCTGTTGTAAACAGCAAAACACCGCCGACCTTCAGGTGAGATGCGAACGTCTTGAACATTGTCCGCTGATCATCTTGCGATAAGTAGAAAAAGCTATTCCATGCAACCACTAAGTCAAATTTTCTATTGAGATTTAAACCGCGCATATCACTGATAATAAACTCAAGTTTAGGGTGGCGCGCTTTTGCAATCGCTATAAGTTTTTCACTACTATCAACTCCTGTTACCCCATATTCTTTTTCTGAAAAATCAAGCATCATGGCTTCCCCCGTGCCACATCCTAAATCTAAAACTTGGGAGTCTTTGGGAAGCAAAGCAATTGCTTTATCAATCCAAGCTTTTTCGAATAGATCGCGAGATTGGTGCTGGTCATACCAATCAGCTATCTTTTCATATGGACATGCAATGAGGTTTTTGGGACAACGAAGTTTTTCACTATTACAAATTATTCCATTATTGCTATTTGAAAAATCTATTATCATTTTACTTATACTATCGATGAATGTATCGTCTGTCCCCAGTGCTGGAACTCTAATATAGCTAACACCGCTTCTATCTGCAATAGCTTTATATTCTATGTCCAATTCAACTAAGGTTTCAACGTGCTCAGATACAAAAGCTATTGGTACTATAATTAAGGATTTACCTTGCTTGCAAGCAATTTCAATTTCTTTCTCAGTATCTGGTGTTAGCCATTCCACTGGCGTAGCTCGGCTTTGATATGTCAGTTTGTAGTCTAGACCATCAATTCCTAAATTATTTACAACATTTTCTACAGTTTGTTGAACTTGCCATTGATAGGGATCCCCTTCTAAAATTATTTTTCTTGGCAACCCATGAGCTGAAAATAGGACACGATAGTTACTAGAATTCATTTCCTTTATTGCCTTGTTGATAAGAGAAGAATGAGCTTCAATGAAACTATTATTTTTGTAATAGCAGCATATTGTTTTAACTGGGACAGAATTAATTTTTGAAAATTTTGCTTTTATTTCATTAAATTCTTTTAGAGATGATCCAGTTGTAGTAGTAGAGAATTGGGGATATAGAGGCATTAAGATTATCTCGTGAGGTTCGTATTCCTTGAGCTGTTTTAGAACTTCATCTATTCTTGGGTACCAATATCTCATACTTATAAAAATTTCAAAATTAGATTTTGATATTTTTTTTAGTCTATTACTAATAGCTAATTTTTGAATTCTAGTTTCTTCTAGCAGTGAGGACTTACCGCCAATTAAAGAGTATATTTTTTGAGCTTTAGGTTCCCTTAATTTTGAGATTAATTTAGCCACAAGCCAGCGCCAGGGGTTTGGTAACTTGATTATTGCGGGGTCGTAAAACAAATTAAATAGGAATGGTTTCACAGATTCTAATTTATCTGGGCCACCTAGATTAAATAAAATTACTGCCGTTTTTTTATCTGTAGAATTCTCTAACATAATTTATTAAAAACTCCACATTCTCGATTGGAGTAGTAGGTAGGATACCGTGTCCCAGGTTAAAAATATAGTTTTCGGCTTTAATGTTCGACAATAGATCATCAGCTAACTTGGCTATAACTTGTTTATTTGTAAGTAGTATTACTGGATCTAAATTTCCTTGCACAACAATTTCACTTTGCCATTGACACATTTTACCCACAGATACAAATTGGTCAACTGCAATTATATCAATTTCTGTCTTTTTTATATAGTTTTCGTAAGAAAACCCTGAACCTCTAGGAAATCCGATAATTGGCAAGTTAGGTAATTTACTTTTAATAGCTTTGACGATTTTTTGAGTTGGTTGAATCACAAATTCATTATACTCAACTTCTCCGAGTACACCTGACCATGAATCAAAAAGTTTGATAACATTACACCCAGCATTAACTTGATTAACAAGATGAATAATAGTTTCTTGAGTAATGAGTTCTAATAATTTTTTTGCTAAATCTTTTTGCTCATAAATAAATTTTTTGCTAACCGAGAAATCTTGCTTACCTCTACCTTCTAGCATGTAGCTCATAACTGTCCATGGACTTCCAGCAAAGCCGATTAAAAATTTATCTTTTGGCAATTTGGAGTTAACTATATTTATAGCTTCATAAACTTTTTGCAAGCGGTCTTTGCTGCTATTTCTTAGATATGAAAAATCTTCCTCGCTTTTGAACTGGCGAAGAATTGGGCCAACTTTCTCTTCGAATTTGATGTCCCATCCTAATGCGTGAGGAAGAACTAAAATATCTGAAAAAATTATAGCTCCATCGAAATCAAATCTAGTTATAGGCTGCAAGGTTACCTCAGCAGCCTTATTAGCATTATAGCAAAGATCAAGGAAGCTACCGGTGTCTTTTCTGACCTCCATATATTCTGGTAAATATCTTCCAGCTTGTCTCATGAACCAGATTGGTATTTTTTTATTGGTCTTATTTAAAACGTCTAATATTTGATTCATTACTTGGCGACTAATAATATTATATAATATATATATTATAGTAGTAGTAGTAGGTAGGCAAGTATATGTGGATAAGTTTTTATCCACATACTTATCCACAATTTTTTAGTACTTGTAGCCATATAGAGCAATATAGTTTGAGCAACTTATCCACATAATAATATTTTTGGCCTTCATTGTGGATAAGTATGTGGATAAAATTGTGGATAAGTACAGGATATATTTTTTTAAAACTTATCCACATACTTATCCACATACTTATCCACAATTGATAATTAGCAGAGATTTGGCAAGAATTTTGCCTAAAAACCTTGCAAAGATGAGGTTTTTTGCGGTAAAATATATAAGAATTTGCGACTGCAACAAAATACTTATCCACAATTGGCTATTAAAAGATGAAAAAGCTCATTATTCATATTGTTTCAGACTCATCTGGACAAACTGTTAAGCATGCAGCAAGAACTGCATTAGCTCAGTTTGCTGGAATAGAAACTAAGAAATATAATTGGCTACTAATAAGAAATGATATTCTCTTAAAAGAAGTACAAAACAAAATAAAAGAAAGACCTGGTATAGTACTCTATACAATATCTAACTATGAACTTAGAGAGAATCTAAAGAAATTTTGTCGAGATTTAAAGATACCTTGCATATCAGTGGTCGGAAAAATAGTGAAGGAGATATCGAATTTTTTAGGTATTGGAACTGAAGATAATTTTACTACAAATAACAAGTTCGATGTAAGTTATTTTGATAAAGTAGATGCTATTGATTATAGCTTCAGGCACGATGATGGTCAATTAATAGAAGAATTGGAAGAAGCTGATATAATTTTAATTGGTCCTTCGAGGACTTCTAAGACACCAACCTCAATATATTTAGCTTATAATGGATTTAAAACCGCAAATGTCCCTTATATTCACAATTGTGTTTTTCCTGAGATTTTAGCTAAATTATCAAAACCATTAATAGCGGGTCTAGTAATAAACCCATCCAGGCTTGTGGAAATCAGGGAAAATCGCCTGAATTTATTGCAAATTAATGAATCCACTGATTATACTGATTTACAAATAGTGCAAGTGGAGTGTCTTCAAGTTAAAAGAATTTGCCAGTTAAATCAGTGGCCGATAATTGACGTCTCAAGAAGGTCGATAGAAGAGACTGCAGCATCAATTATGAAATTTTATTATGACCGTATGAAACATATCACCAAGAATAGATTAACTCGATGCCTATAATAGCTATAACTGGAAGTATTGCTTCAGGTAAAACTTTAGTTCTAGATTATTTTGCGAGACAAAACTATCAGATCTTTTCTGCAGATAGATTTATTAAAAATTTGTACAAAGATAGAGCTATTCAAGATGAGGTTTTGAAAAAAATTCTTGAGCTCAAAATTTTCGACAAGCAAAAAATAGCAGAAATTATATATGAAAACGAAGCTAGAAGAAAAGCAATTGAGCAATTAATTCATCCTTACGTTGTTGATGAATTAGTAAAAATTAAAAATAATATTGTTAATAATCGAGTTGTTTTCGCTGAAATTCCTTTGTTGTTTGAAGCTAAACTAGAGAAATATTTTGAATATATTATCGTTACAACTTCTTCCTATAGGAAAAGACTTAAGCGAGCCAGTTTACGGCCGTTCTTTTGCCAGGAAATTTTTGATAAAATCGAAAAAATCCAGTGGCCTCAAAGTAAGAAAGTCAGGAGAGCAAATTTCGTTATAAATACTGATGTAGAAATGATAGAGTTACAATTGCAATTAACAAATATATTGGAAGAAATAAGATGTCGGCACTAAGAGAAATTATACTTGATACAGAAACTACGGGGCTTGACCCACTTGAGGGGCACAGAATAGTAGAAATAGGTGCACTTGAGATGAAAAACAAAGTAGTCACGGGCAATAAATTTCATTATTATATTAACCCCCAGCGTGATATGCCGACTGAAGCTTATAGAATTCATGGGATCTCCGGCGAGTTTTTGAAGAATAAACCTTTATTTGCAAACATTGCTGAAGAATTTTTGCAATTTATTGGCAATGCCAAACTAGTTATACATAACGCACCTTTTGACATTAAATTTCTAAATCATGAATTATCATTGATAAACAAACCCTCCTTAGAATTATCTTCAGCAATTGATACTTTGATTATGGCAAGACAAATGTTTCCAGGAATGAGAACAAACCTTGATGCATTATGTAAAAGATTTAAAGTAGATAATTCTGGTAGGAAACTGCATGGTGCCTTAAGAGACGCAGCGCTACTTGCAGATGTTTATGTTGAGTTGACAGGAGGCAGACAAGCAGCATTCATTATTAGTAGCAATTTACGCCAAGAATCGAGTATCAGCACCAATAACAACTATTTTGCTATAACAAATGGTAAAAATATCGTAGTTGCTCCGACTAAAGCAGAATTAGAAAAGCACAAATTGTTCCTGGCAAAAATTAATTCACCAATCTGGTCAAGCTAGTTGAGATTGAAAATATTATAGGAGATTAAGATTTAGTAAATCGTTATTTCCTAACTTTTCTATTTTTATATATAATACTGCAAGCCCTTCAAACCCAGCATGATGAAGAAACTGTAACATTCAACATATTGTAAATGGCGCAAGATGTTTATCTATTTAATTTTTTGCTCGATGATAATATTTGTAAACAACTCTAAATATATAGTGATTTTGCTGATAAGACGTCAGATAATCCATCAAATTTTATAGAAACGGTAGAAAGGATCATAGAATGTAGAGATCCATCTAGTATAACAATTTTACTGAAATACTTCGATGACGAAGGCTATGCTGGGTGCTAGAATTCTCAAATACGACAATCTATAAGGCATGTTCTACAGTATATTTAATAATAATCAAAGCCTGGAAATATTATACAAAAATATATTTATAGCTGATAAAACTTTACTACTTAAGTTACTCGACGAGATATATATTGAACATACTCAATATACAGAATTAGAGTTACAAAAAGAACAGGATTTATCTGATGTGCAAAGTCCTTATGCAATCACTCAAGAAGAGCGTTTATATTACTGCACGAAAGCATTGTGCAATTGTTCAAGATTTGAAAACTAGAATCCGCAAAAGATTAAACTTAATCATCTGCAAAACAGCTGCTAGTAACGATCCTCAACGTATTAGTGTCCGTGGCTTGCCTTTTTTGGGTGGGGGGGCGCTCCGAGCTATAGGAGCTGTGTGCTCTTGGCCACCCACCTCTGTCATCTTATTTTTTTTCAAAAAATTTTTAACGGATTCAGTTTTCAAAAAATTTTTAACGGATTCAGCAACTTTCTTAACTTCTGAATTCAGTTTGGAAGCCTTTTTAGTAGGAGTAGTAGCTTTGTCTAATGATTCTGTTGACTTAGGAGTAATAGGCTCAATTAAAGGCTGGATATGACCCACTTCCGTAGTTTTTGGCTTGGGATCCTCCAATATTTTTTGAGGATTTCCTTTGGCCCGACTTTCTACTAAAGCTTCGTGAGCTTCTTCAGGAAATACAATATTCTCGACTTTTACTGAAATTGGTATTTGGGTCTTATCTGCTGTTTTGGCCGAATTAACAGTTTTATTATCCAGAGACAACCTTGATCCTAGGGCAGAGCTAATTTTACTAGACGCTTTCTCGATACTATTTAGCATTCGGGTTTTGAAACTATCTTCAGGTTTCATCACTGATGAGACATCAAGCCCTGAAAGTTGTTCATTAATAGCTGCTCTAGCTGCCTTACGCTGGTCTAGCGTCAATTCATCGAAAGGAATATTATCGTTGGGTATT
>JBPBQH010000152.1:0-8114 GCA_050954685.1 Janthinobacterium lividum
TTTACTCTTAGAGGCTGCAACATCTTTCACAATTTCACTATCGTAGAAACTTTCATCGTTAGCGTGGCAAACCTCTGTAATAAGCCTATATTCATCATCATTTTGCTCAATTTTTCGTACATAGCTAGGTTTTAATACAGAATTTTGTGCAGAATTTTTAATTCCATTATCAAATACAAAAGTACTATCTACGTAAGTATTAGCTAGTACTTTCATAGAATTCTCTACAAGTCTATACCAGCAATTTTGAGGAATATTTGCCGTCGATTGATATCCACAAACTATGAGATAATCTTCTGCTCTTGTCGTACCTACATATAAAAGTCTTACATACTCTTGTAAATCTTTATGATATTGTTCTTCTTTAAGAACTTTGAGGATATTTGGATAGCGGGCAGCTTGTTGACAAGCTAATAATTGTCCCTGATTAGTCCAGAAAAATTTGTCTCTGCTAGTAGGTACTGTAGTTGTATCACACAAAATTACTACAGGTGCTTGAAGTCCTTTGGAGGCATGGACTGTCATTATTCTTATTTTATCTACATCTTCAACACTGCGCTTTACTTCTATGTTATTGTTTTCGAACCAATATACAAAACTTTGCAGAGAATTGTCGACGTTATATGCATAGTTTGAACTCGTATACAGCAGCTCATCAATAGCATCATTGCTATCAGCACCGTTAGCGCTAATTAAAAGTTTTCGATAACCCAGGGAATCGGCTATAATACTGAAAAATGCTGAGCTTATGGTTGTGTTATATAACTTTATGAAATAATTAAGTTTCTTAATTGTTAAATCATAGTTCCATTCCCTATGATCAACGATTAATTTTGCTTCGCCTGACTGACGGTTTGCATCTAATTCCTTTAAAGTATCCCAAAGAATTCTGGATCTATTTAATAGTATTAAATCCTGTAAGACTTCGTCATTTAAACCGATAATTGGAGATTTTAAAAGTATAGCTAGATTTAAATTATCTCTAGGCGATAAAACAAATTTCGCAATGCTCAATAAATCCATTACTGAAATATTTTGACTGAGTAACATCCTATCGATACCAGTAGTTTCGAGAAATTGTTCTTTCAGTTGGTTAATAATTTCTTTAGTAAAATTATCTCTTTTCCTAACTAAAATCATAAAATCCTGAACCCTGGCGGGTAAGTTCGTAGAAGCCAAAATAGTATTATTATTAATCAATCCTTTAATAAAGCTAGCTATTTTGATAGCAAGTTGCTTTTGACAAGACAAGGAATCGTCGTGATCTGAAGGCTTTGGCCAAAACAAACTCAAATCTTCATTTGAGGAAACTAAAGGCCACAATTCAACTCTACCGTAACTTTTATTTCTAAAAGCTGTTATATTAGGATTATCTGAAGGAAATAAATTTGGATCTGAATTTTTAATTCTTTCAAAAATATCATGAACCACTTCTATAATTGGAGGTGAAGACCTATAAGAATACTCTAGATTGATATTTTTATAGTTTTTTTTAGCGGCACTTAATCTATCTCTTATCTTATTATTCATTTGATTAATGGAACTTGGATCCGCACCTTGAAAACTAAAGATAGACTGTTTTTCGTCACCCACTATAAAAATTGTGCGATCTTCTTTTCTTGCTCCTTGGCCAGAATAAAATTCGGAAACTATGGCTTCAATTATCTCCCACTGTTCGGGACTTGTATCTTGAGCCTCATCAACCAATAAATGATCAATCCCACCATCGAGCTTGTAGAGTATCCAGTCCTTACTATTGCTATCATTTAATAATTTCTTAGTAAAATGAATTAAATCATCGTAGTCGAGTAGACTCCTATTTTTTTTATATATTTCATATTTAGCAATAAACATTTTAGCTAGATTATTTAAATAGTACGAGTAATCTAACATCTCTAAAATTCTATCTTCTTGATCAAAATCGTAAACCTTATCTTGAAGATTTGTACATTTACTTAACAAACCTGGATGATCGTCCACTAATTTCTTAATAATAACACGTTTTTTTTTGGCTCCATCTTTCGTTAGAAAAAACGATAGTATCTTTTGCTTCGAGTATATATCATCTGCATCAGTAATATCTTTGTAAAATTCCGAAGCGAACTCTGGGAAGGATAGTAATAATTCGTCTAGTAAATGCTTTGCATCCTCGAATAATCCAGGATTTTTTAGGATCGATGTTTGCTTAAAGGTAATAGGGTCGAGTTTCAATTTTTGAAATTTTATTTTCTGCTGGATAATTTCATCAAATATATCATTTATTGTTGATTCATGACAATTAGTCAGGAAAAATTTAATTATATCGTCACAACTTTCATCCAAATAAATTTGCCTCTTAACACTAGATATTACTTCTCTTGCTTTTATATCATCAAGAATTTGGAATCCTGGATTGATACCTGCTTCAAGAGGAAAACGCTTCAAAGTTTTTTGGCAATAAGAATGGAGGGTGTGCAGCTCAACTCTGTTTTCGAAGTTCAATAGTTTATTATATAGTGTTTTGGCTCTTAAAATTTCTTTAGTAGACCCAAATCTACCAAGGATATTTTTCAGCTCAAGAATTAGTTCTTCCTCGTTCATTCGAGCCCAAGTAGCAAGTTTTGTATTGATACGATTTTGCATCTCGTTAGCTGCTGCGTTAGTAAAAGTTAAGCAAAGTATTTTCTCAGGCAATTCACCATTTAGTAAAAGCCTTAGGACTCTATCAGTTAATATTTTAGTTTTTCCGGTTCCTGCGGAAGCTGATACCCATATCGAACTATCAGGATGAGAAGCTTGCCATTGAAGATCATTCATGAGCAAGAAAAATATTAATCACTTTGCCGCTACATTGATAGCTTAGATCAGACCAATTAGAGGCATCTGGGATGTTTATTACTATAATGCTTGCAGGGGGCATCAAAACCTTCATAAGCTTTTCATAGTTGCTGTCATTATTATCTATGATATCAAATATCAAAGCGCATATTTCAGGATTATGTCCTATGATCATTAGAGATTTGATTTCATCAGGCTGACCTACAATCGTGGCAAATATATTTTGTTTGTTCTCTTTATATATTTCTTCCCTTATTTCAATTTGATCTATAACCATTTCTTTAAGAACAGCCTCCATAGTTTGTCGCGTTCTTGTTGCTGGTGATACTAATATTTTATCTATGCGGTAAGAACACAAAAACTTAGTAGCTTCTGTTGCTTGCTGTATACCTTTAAGACTAAGGGTTCTCTCAAGATCGTTACTATCGGTTGCTTGCAAACTATCTGCATGTCTCATTAATATTAAGTTTTTGCCCGTGAAAGTCATAAGCTTTTACTAATTGCAATAGCAGATTTGCAAATAGCTTTGACAATCTGTGTGACCAACATAGTCGTAAGACCATTGCCTATATGCTCGGCTGCAATATTCTTATGTTCAATTTCGTCTTGCCTAAATTTTTGAAGTTGTATCATCAAATCGTTCTCAAAGTTGCTATATTTTAAATAATTTATTTGTTGATTATAATGTTCCTCTATTACATCTTCTACCGCGTCAGTAATCAGCATTGCAGTCTTTATACCAAAAGCAGCTGATACTGCCCCCAGCGTATAGCCTCCTAAATGCCAAAATGGCATAAAAATTGTTGGTCTGATTTTTCTAATATTTAGCTGTTTGTTAAAATATTCTAAATGGACTTGTTCTTGCGATAGCATAATATTGAGTTCATCTTTATCAGACATGTTCTTAGTAAATCGAATCTGCCCTTCATATATTCTTTTGGCACCGTATTCACCAGCTTGGTTGACTCTGATAAATTTCTCTATCTTATCCTTTTTCGAGCTAAAGTCAGGTCTTGGCATCGTGCCTCCGCTGTGGGGGCAACATAGTAACTAACATGATTATCAAGAGTAGATTGATTAAAAAATTCCATTCAGACATCGACAGTTCCAATATCTTTAAAGCCGCTCGCTGACAAGATGCTACTGGCTTATCATATAGCATATCCTTAATTTCACTAACCGATAAATTATCAGTCATAGTTACCTGGGAAGAGCAGTGGCTGTTTGCTTTGAATAAGCCCCTTTCTACCCCTGAGTGATAGCCTGATATTCCGCATGCTAATAATAGAGTTAAAATTAATAACCTAAAAATATATTTATTATCAATTTTTTTGATGAGTGTAAGCAGAGAGAAAATAATCAAAGCAAAGTAGCAATATCTTTGATAAAGACACAAGACGCAAGGTGGAAGATCCAGCGCAAATTCAACATAATAAGCTCCAGCTAACGCTACAGCAGAAATGGCTACAAGTAGTTTATAGTAGTAGATCTTATGGTTGTTGTCGCCACTCGAGAAGAATGTAGTATAAATTGACATAGACTCGATCTCATCATATTCTAATATTTATATTTAATTCTAAACGAAAAATTGCAAGTTTTACAAGGTTAAAATGATTTCAAAAAATATAGAACATTTTCTATTATCCAACGCATGGCCTTTTATCGAGGCGAAAAAAATTCTAGATCATATAGGAAACAAAGTTCCTGCTAAAGGATACGTATTGTTTGAAACTGGATACGGTCCGTCAGGGCTACCTCATATTGGAACTTTCGGAGAAGTGGCAAGGACCACATTTGTCAGAGAAGCCTTCATGCGTATTTCAGATATTCCAACCAAGCTTTTTTGCTTCTCTGACGATATGGATGGTCTCCGCAGAGTACCATTAAACTTACCAAACCAAAAGCTGATTGAGCAACATATAGGCAAACCTCTAACATCAATTCCTGATCCTTATCAACAAGAGGAAAGTTTTGGACATTATATGAACAAAAAATTACGTTCTTTCTTAGATCGATTTGGTTTTGAATACGAATTTTATAGTGCAACTGAATGCTATAAATTGGGTATGTTTGATCCGATGATGCAGAAAGTAATCGAAAAGTATGATGACATCATGGCACTTATGTTGCCGACTTTCAGAGCTGAACGTAGGGAAACCTATTCACCATTTATGCCTATTTCACCAACTACCGGCGTGGTTCTACAAGTTCCAATTGAAAAAGTAGATTTAGTAAATAAAACTATAACATATAAAAATCTAGAGAATAATGATCTAGTGGAAGTTTCGGTTATGGGTGGTTCTTGTAAACTGCAGTGGAAACCAGATTTCGGTATGCGTTGGGCTGCTCTTGATGTCAATTACGAAATGTATGGCAAAGAACATATGCCGAATGGAGAGATATACTCAAATATTTGTGAGATTCTTGGCGGAAGAAGACCAATACAATTTTTCTATGAATTATTTCTTAGCGAGGAAGGCAACAAAATATCAAAGTCTAAAGGTAATGGTATTACAGTTGATGAGTGGCTACATTATGCACCTTTAGAGAGCATGTCTTTATATATGTATCAATCACCTTCAAAGGCAAAGAGACTACATTTTGATGTTATTCCAAAATGTGTGGATGAATACTTAAATTTTAACAAGAAATATCACGCTGAAGAAGATCAAATTAAAAAAATAGCTAATCCAGTGTTTCATATGCATCGAGGTGAAGTACCAATTATAGAAACTTTTGGTATTAGTTTTGGGCTTCTGCTCAATTTAGCTAGTGTTTGTAATCCAGAAGATAAGTCTGTGCTTTGGGGCTTCATCACTAAATATGCTAAAGAAGCTAATGCTATTTCAGCTCCCTATCTTGACCACCTTGCCAATTTTGCTGTGAATTACTATAACGATTTTATAAAACAAAACAAAATCTATCCTGAATTAAGCGACAAAACACGAAATGTTCTTGAGCAAATATTAGTAATGCTAGAAACTGTCTCCCAGGAGGTAGAAGCAGAACAAATACAAGAAAAGATATACGATATAGGTATGAAGGCAGGATATGAGAACTTAAGGGATTATTTTAAGGATATATATCAAATTTTGTTGGGGCAAGTTGAAGGACCAAGACTCGGATCTTTTATTAAGTTATACGGTATAGAAGAAAGTAAGTGCTTAATTATTAGTAAGATAAAATGATGGTGAAATTTGAGTTCAATAAGCTGGTTAGAAATAAATTAATTAAAAGATTTCAAGAGCAAAAAATAATAGTAAATGGTCTAATATTAACTCCAGACCAGTTCATAGAAAAGCTTAGAGAGAAAATTATAGAAGAAGCTCAAGAGGTTTGCCAAGCCAGAAAGCAAGAAGATTTACTCACTGAGTTTGCAGATCTTTTAGAGGTAATAGATGCACTAGCTAAAGCTTGTGCTATAGATTACAAAGACATAGAGGAAGCAAAAGTCAAAAAAAGAGAAGTTAATGGTTATTTCAGCCCGGAGAGTTATATTAACAATATCCTAGTAGACAAAAATAATACTAAAGTGATGGATTATCTTAAAAGCAAAAATAGATCTTACAAATTGGAACATTAATCGCCTTTAAGACAAGTTTTCATGAAGTTGAGTTTCTTTGGACCTAATATATGTGGAACGAAGAAGTATATTACTTACATTCTACAAAAAGTCTCTTTTAGACTCGACGATCTCTATGAAATTAAGATTTCAAAGACCGTTTCAATGTCGTAATAGTATCTAAGATCGTAGGAAATAATAGGCCAAGTGGAGCACTTCATTAACAAATGCTCCATATAGTTCTTAAAAATTTTTATTAAGACACAGATAGCTAAAGGGTAAGTATAGGGGTTTGCTATCCTATCGTTAGTGTTAGATGGAATTATTCAAGTCAGCGATTTATTTGAAAATTTAGGCTCAAGAAGTGAGGAACTATAGCTAGTCCTGGATAAAAGTGTTATGATATGAGTATTATGACATATTCAAAAGATTTCAGAGAGAAAGTCCTTAAAATGAAGGTAAGAGAGAAATTAAGTATAGCAAAAACAGCTAAGCGATTTGGTATAGGGACGACAACACTAGTAAATTGGCTTAAAGGTAAGCTACCAAGAATGAAAGAAACAAGCCTGCAACAAAGATAGATATGGAAGCTTTGGTAAGGGATACCAAGGGATATCCCGATGCGTATAGCTATCGAGAGGGCTTAAGAGATCAGGTTGTAGTAAGAATGGAGCACGGTATGCTCTAAAGAGGCTTGGGGTTACATATAAAAAAAGCATTGAAGCATCCAAAGGTGAAAGAAAAAGACAGGCAAAACTTCCGTCAGAAAATCAAAGTTTGTCAAGAGCAAAACAAGCCTATAGCTTATATTGATGAGAGCGGTCTCGGACATGATATGCCAAGAACACACGGTTATGCTCCTAAGGGCCAAAGATGTTAGAAGACACATGATTAGGGGTGCACGCGGTAGACTAACGCCATAGGAGCTTCGATAGTAAGCAATTGACTGACGGTAAGCTTATTTGATCAAACTATCAATATGGAAATCTTCAACAGCTGGGTTGAACAAGATGCTATTACTTAAGCTACCGTAAGGAACTGTCGTTGTTATGGATAACCCTGCTTTTCATAAAGGTTCTACAATGCAAGAACAGATAAAAACAGCAGGTCACATTCTTGGGTATCTGCCTCCTTATAGCCATGATCTTAATCCAATCGAGCATAAATGGCACATGCTAAATATTTAAGACGTAAACATTCTTGTGACATTGATTCTCTTTTTAGACACTTTTGTACCTGACATTTTTATCCAGGATTAGCTATATGGTGATAATGAAGCTACGATTACGTAAATAAAATTTTAATAAATTATCTAACATCTTATTATTTATATTTCTATTCTCTCTTGAAGATTAGTTTACTTGTTCTTGTAATACCTGCTTTCGTCGTCTTTCGTAATCTGTAAATTTTATTGTAGAGCGTGTCATCAATTAAGGAGGATAATGGATGAAGCTAGATGGATAACGCTAAGGAAATTAGTAGCGGTTTCATCATAACGAGTTACGATAGCTCTATACTGTTTGAGTTTAGCAAAGAAATTCTCAATTAAATGTCTACATCTATATAGATAGCGATCATGGATTATAGTGTTACTATATAGATAGCGATCATAGATTGTAGTGTTACGTCTTCTCTTTTTCGAAGGTATGACGATAATACAACCAGCGGCTTGAAGCTTATCACGCATACGTTTGTCAGCATCATACGCTTGTATCAGCAATAACTGCTTTAGATA
>JBPBQH010000048.1:0-8109 GCA_050954685.1 Janthinobacterium lividum
TAGAAGTATTTTCCTAAGCTAGCTTCTATCAGCTATTAGAATGCCGCTCTTCATCATCATCATTGCTTATTGTATAGCCTATTCTAGTCTCGTATAAAGGAGATTCGGTTTATGTTACATAGATGAATTAAATTTATTATTTTTGGCAAAACCTACAGGTGGTATAGTCCCTCTACTACCACGGATTGACTGCCATGCCGAAAAATCCTTCTCGATCCTGAGTTTATTATTTGAGATCCAGCTTAGGCCTTTCTCCTTATTAAATACTTTAATATCACTTAATTTAGCATCCTTGAATTTTTGTAGGGTCACTCCTTGTCCTCTTTTCATTTCAGGTACCTCAGTAAGCTCGAATATAGCCATTTTCCTATTTTCGCCAATAGTGGCGACAGTATCGTCATCAATAATTGGTAAACAAGCAATACATTGGTGGCCATCAGTATTTTGCATAACTTGTTTGCCAAGTCTAGTGCTCGATACAAGATCTGCAGTATTTACTATAAATCCCTTACCACTACTTGATGCTAATAATACTTTTTGATCCTGCTTATATACTAGCATTTCTAATATAACATCACTAATATCTACCATAAGTTTTATAGATTCGCCGTGATTTTTACCCTTACTGACATTATCACATAATATATTAAAGAATTTACCGTAATTTGTGCACATAATGATTTTGTCAGTAGTATAACATTCAAGCACAAATTTTTGCTCATCGCCTTCTTTATATTTTATAGTAGATAAGTCATTATTATGTCCTTTTATTGAGCGAATCCATCCCATTTTTGAACATACCACAGTGACTGGTTCTTTCTCAATGAAAGCTGTAATATCTAGTACCATAGTGCTATTAGAGGGTTCTTGTAAGCTTGTTCTTCTCTCACCTATCTTTGTGTCGATACCGAATTTAGCTTGAACATCTTTCAGCTCTTTTTTTACTAGCTTCCATAATTTTTCAGGAGATGTAAGAATTTCACTCAGTACTAATTTTTGCTTATTCAAACCATCCAATTCTTTGGCAATTTGTTGCTCTTCTAGTTTCCTGAGGGAACGCAGCTTAGTATTTAATATCGCCTCAGCTTGGATTTCTGAAAGATTAAAGCGTTTGATCAAAATTTCCTCTGGCTTGTCTTCATTTCGAATAATGCTAATAATTTCGTCAAGATTTAAGTAAGCTATCGCAAGGCCACCAAGTAATTCAATCTTATGATTAATTTGGCTGATAGCGAAATTTGATCTGCGTGTAATAATATTTTGTCTATGAGCAAGAAATTCTTTCAATACTTCAATCAAACTCATTACTCTAGGTATATTATCTGCACCTAGTACGTTCATATTTAATTGGATTTTTTCTTCAAGCCCTGTAAGCTTAAATAAAGATTCCATAACCATTTCAGGATCATAATTGCGGCCTTTAGGCTCTATGATAATTCTAATATCTTCAGCAGACTCGTCACGTATATTACTTACTAACGGAATTTTTTTATCTTTAAGTAATTCAGCTATATGTTCTATTAATTTTGATTTTTGAATTTGATACGGAATTTCAACTACAACTATCTGATACAACCCGTGGTTTAAATCTTCTCTAAACCAGCGAGCTCTTACTCTAAAGCTGCCTTTGCCAGTGTCATATGCTTGGTAGATTGTGGCTGCATTATCAATTATTATTCCACCTGTTGGGAAATCCGGTCCCTTAATATGATCAAGGAGATCTTTAGTTGTAACATTTGGGCAATCAATTAGATAAATTAAAGCATTGCATAATTCGTCTAAATTATGTGGAGGAATACTAGTCGCCATTCCTACCGCAATTCCCTCACTACCATTAGCAAGTAAATTTGGAAAACTTGCAGGCATTAGCACAGGCTCAGAATCTGAGTCGTCGTAAGTTAATCTGAAATCAACCGTATCTTTGTCAATATCATTCATAAGTAAGAGACATATCTCTGTCATTCTAGATTCTGTATAACGCATTGCAGCTGCGTTATCACCATCGATGGAGCCAAAATTCCCTTGCCCATCTATAAGTGGATATCTAAGAGAAAAATCTTGAGCAAGCCGCACTAGCGTATCATAAACTGCAGTATCACCATGAGGATGGTATTTACCAATCACGTCGCCAACAACCCGAGCACATTTCTTGTAACCAGATTTCGGATCGAGACGTAATTGGAGCATAGCGTACAGAAGACGCCTATGTACCGGCTTTAATCCATCTCGAACATCTGGTAAAGATCTCGACATTATAGTAGAAAGAGCATAAGAAAGATAACGCTGTGAAAGTGCATCGTCAAAATTAACATTCTCTATTTTATCGTCATTAACATTATTCATGAGTATTTACACATTAACTTAAAATCTTACGTTCTCGCATCTCTTCTCTATAGCAAGATCTTCTATGGCTTTTATCTTGGCTTCATACACATATTCGTTAGCTTTATTAGAAGAGAAGTATGGATCTTGGTGATTCAACTGATCCTGTTTCGACTGCAAAAGGCCAACTACTGCATTTGCTGCATTTATAGTAAGCCTGTGTATCCGCTCTCGTTCCAATTCTTTCTTTAGCGATTGGTGCTTATAGTATAATTGAGAACACGAATATTTGTAATATTCGGCATGATAATTTATACTAGTACATGATGCCAAAAGCAAATGCGTCAATATAAGACAGGAAGCTAATTTTTTCATCATATAATAGGGCACACTAATCTCTGAAATTTATATAGTCATTACTTCTTGTTCTTTCTGCTTAGTATAAGAATCTATTTTGGCAATAAAGTCGTTAGTTATTTTTTGAATTTCTTCAGACAAATCATGATGCTCGTCTTTATTTATAATATTATCCTTCTCAAACTTTTTCAGACTTTCGTTGCCATCACGTCGAATATTGCGTACAGAAATCTTAGAATTTTCTCCATATTTATAGGATAACTTCACTAATTCTCTGCGTCTTTCTTCATTTAGAGAAGGTATAGACATTCTAATTAGCTGGCCATCAGCTATAGGATTTAGGCCTAAATTACAATCAACTATAGCTTTTTCTGCACTTTTGACCATTGATTTATCCCAGACCTGAACAGTAATTGTTCTTGCATCAGGTGTTGAAATTGTAGATATCTGAGATAAAGGAGTTTTATTGCCGTAGGCTTCTACTACAACTGGGTCAAGCAAGTTAATCGAAGCGCGACCTGTTCTTAAACCCTTTAGCTCATTATCTAGAACTTTCAAAGCTCCTTCCATTCTAGCAACTAAATCTTGTTTTAATTTTGTCTTTTCCATAAATCATCCTTTTTGAATTTTAGTATAGTCTCCTTTGCTTTGCAGAACGCGGGCAAAATTGCCTCGTTCTTTTATAGAAAATACTTTGATTGGCAAATTATTTTCTCGCGCTAAGGCAATCGCTGCCATATCCATGACTTGCAAGTCGTGCTTTAGCACATCTGTGTAAGTGATTCTATCATATTTCATAGCCTGAGGGTTTATTACTGGATCTGAATCATATACTCCGTCTACCTGGGTTCCTTTAAGAAGTAGATCACAATTCATCTCAATAGCTCTAAGTACAGCAGCACTATCAGTAGTGAAAAATGGATTGCCGGTTCCACCAGCAAAGATAACTACTCTATCTTTTTCCATATGTCTTTTAGCCTTCCTTGGTATATAAGATTCGCAGATGCTAGTCATAGGTATAGCGGAAAGAACTCTAGTATAAATATCGTTGCTTTCCATGATATTTTGTAAAGCTAGAGCGTTAATAATAGTTGCAAGCATTCCTATATAGTCAGCTGCAGCTCTCTCCATTCCAAGCAATGATGCATCTATACCGCGATATATATTACCGCCTCCTACAACAATGCAGACTTCTACACCTAAGTCTATCACTTCTTTTATGTCTTCAGCTATTCTTTTAATTGTATCATAATCGTGACCAAATTGCTTAGCTCCCATTAGGGCTTCACCAGAAACTTTAAGTAAGACTCTTTTATATTTAATTGACATCTGTTACTTACTCAACATTAGATTAAAGAATTTACCGTGAAAACTAAAGGGCAGCACTTGAGGAATACTTATATATCCCATTTCAGTAGTCGTCTTGGCTATCGGCAACAAATTAAGAAACATCCCTTAGTCGAATTACCAAAACGACGCTTAAAATTACTCCATCATCTTTGCTATTGCCAGTAAGATTTGTAACAAAAGTAGGTCGCCTATGAAATTGTTTTTTTTAAACCAACAAATAGCTTGATTGTGTCTCATGCCAAATTTTACTAATCTTAATCCTTTATAGTTCTCAAAAAAGTTATATCATATAGCAAGATCATCTGCGACGCGCGGTAATTGTATATATTGTCCAAGAGAACCGACATCAAGATAGCAGGTTTTTTAAAATTAATTACTAGCTTTCTTAAACTAATTCTAGAGAATTCTTTGCCCGCTTCTATAACTAAACTAGCATTGTCACAAGCATTTAGACAAAAATTAATACTATTATTATTTTCAAAGGAATCGCATCTGCTATCAAGTTTTTATTAACTTACCAGTTTTCTTATCTAAAGTATAGATATGAGTTTCTAGCTTTGCTTCACACTTATAAGCTCCTATAAAAGCTTAATCGCAGTTTGATTAAATCTAAACTATTTATGACAAGTAGATAGGTAGTCAATTTAATTTTCTCAGATTTACCCATTAAGACCAAACTCTGTATAAAAATTATAGAGTATTTGATCTGAAGGGTTCCATTTCTTCATGTGTCCGATTCTCGTATTCGTGCCTTCTTGAGATTATCATTGAAATCAAATATATCTTCTGTCTCTAGACTTGTCAGTTTGAGCCCCATAAGTAGAGAAATTTCTCTTAGGTAACATAACGATTGCCAATTTTCTCAACATTAATATTTGCATCAGCTGTTTCAATATATTATCCGTCTTTATTTTGAGCAAGAACCTTTAAATGAAACAAATTTAAAGAGAGGTCTTCAGTCAATTAATCAGTTTTTAAACTTGATTTATAATAAATATTACATCTTCTGAACTCGAAAGATATAAGCAATGCAAGATCATCAAACTAACGCTCCATTCTTTGCCAGCCTATCTTCAAACATTCCAGGGTCGTTTCGTTCGAAAGTTACTTCTAACCAACACGACATAAATTCTTGTAGCTTTAAAGGAAGTTACTGCGATATCCTGCTAGCATTAAATAGAATTCTTAAAGATTGAGAATTAAAAGCTTGTTTTTTATTCATTAAACTCTGGATAAATCCTTTATTTCTGTAAGCTAGGACAGTAAACTTTACTAAAATTAGCGAAAAAATTACATATCTTTGAGAACGCATTTTTAATAAACTTTCTATTGGCAAATCATAGCAGCCAAGCATAGCGCATAGTAGAATAAAAATAAATCAGCAATTAAGTAATTATTGAAAAATCTGCTAATTTCAGCTAGTCCTTATTATAGAGAATATAATTATGACAGATCTAAATGCTTAAGTTAATGATAGACGGTAGAGAAGTTCAAATAGAGGAAGGTTTAACTATACTTCAAGCCTGTAAGACAGCAGGCAGTGAAATACCTCATTTTTGCTATCATGAGAGACTAAAGATTGCAGGGAATTGTCGTATGTGCTTAGTTGAGGTGGATAAATCACCTAAGCCTGTAGCATCGTGTGCTATGCCTGCTGCCGAGGGAATGATAATCCATACTAATAGTCCCAAAGTGCAAAAAGCGCGGGAAGGTGTGATGGAATTTTTACTAATTAATCATCCGTTAGATTGCCCTGTATGTGACCAAGGAGGAGAATGCGATCTACAAGATCAAGCTTTTAAATATGGTAGAGGTGCTAATAGATTTGTTGATAATAAAAGATCGGTAAAAGACAAATACATGGGTCCACTAATCAAGACTCACATGACTAGATGCATACATTGTACTAGATGTATAAGATTTGCTACTGATGTAGCCGGAATCGAGGAAATGGGCGCTTTATATAGAGGGGAACATGTAGAAGTCACTAGTTACTTAGAAAAAGCAATCAGCTCTGAACTATCGGGTAACATGATTGACATTTGTCCTGTGGGTGCCCTGACTTCAAAACCATATGCTTTTAAAGCACGTAGTTGGGAACTAGGAAAAACCGAATCTATAGATGTACTCGACGCCATGGGCTCTAATATTATTATAAATAATAGAGGTCTCGAAATAATGAGAATATTGCCTAGAGTTAATGAAGAAATTAACGAAGAATGGATATCCGATAAAGCTAGATTTGCATATGACGGACTGAAGAACATGAGATTAGATAGTCCGTATGTAAAAAAAAATGGCAGACTAGTGCAAGCTAGCTGGGAAGAGGCATTAACAATTATAGCAGAAAAAATTACACTATCTCGTGGCTTAGAAATTGCTGCTATAGCTGGCACTCTCGCCTGTACAGAGTCTATGTTTATGCTTAAGAAATTGTTAGCTGCTCTTGGCTGTAATAATATTGACGCCAACCAATTTGGTTATAAGATAGATAGCTCGACAAGAGCAAATTATCTTTTTAATGCAACTATAGCAGGTATAGAAGAGGCTGACTTGTGCCTGATGATTGGAGCTGATCCAAGGAGAGCTGCTCCAGTCCTTAATGCTAGAATAGGTAAAATGCAGCGCCAGGAAAAGTTGAAAGTTGCAAGAGTTGGAATTGCAAATGATCAAACTTATAAAATTCAAGAATTAGGCAATAATATTGAAATTCTCAGAAAAATTCTAGATGGTAGTCATGAGCTTGCCAAACAGATTGAAACTGCAGAACATCCTATGATTATTGTCGGAGACGGCGTATTTTCTAGAAGTGACGGGTTTGCAATCTTATCCCTGATTAATGATATTGCGTTAAAGTATAAAGCAAGTTTCAATATGCTACATAATCACGCTTCAATGGTAGGTAGTCTAGATATAGGCTTCAAGCCAGAACAAGGTAGTAAAAATGTTGCAGAAATTATAAAAAGTGCTAAAGAAGGAGCTATAAAATTGGTTTATCTTCTAGCAGCAGATGAAATTGATATGACTAACTTCAAAGAGACATTTGTAATTTATCAGGGTCATCACGGCGATGCAGGCGCTAATATAGCTGATGTGGTCCTTCCTGGAGCTGCTTATACCGAGAAAGATGCTATATATGTAAATTTAGAAGGGAGGGTGCAATTAGCTCGCACTGCAGTTTCTCCGCCAGGCAAAGCAAAAGAGGACTGGTTAATTATAAAAAACCTTGCTGATAAATTGAAAATTGATCTAAAGATAGAAAGCTTAAGTCAGCTTAGAAAGGAACTCGCAGATTTTTCTGAAGTCTTTGCTAATATTGATCAAATAATAAGAAGTGAAACTAAAATTCTTCGTGCACCAGATGATATCCTTAACGTTCCTATAGAACTAGCTACCACCGATTATTATATGACCGATTCAATCAGTAGAGCCTCAATCAATATGGCTAAATGTATACAAGAGAAAAATATCGAAGAGAAAGTTGCATGAGCGGATTCTTAGAAGAATATGCTATGCCACTAATATTTATTGCTGCAAAAGTTTTATGTATTGTCGTCCCACTAATCATTTGCGTAGCATACCTCACATTGGCAGAGCGTCGGATTATAGGACTTATGCAAATGAGAAAGGGACCTAACATGGTTGGTTATTTTGGCTTACTTCAACCAATAGCAGACGCGATAAAGTTAATATTTAAAGAAATTATAGTTCCTCGGTCAGCTAACAAAGCAATCTTTATATTAGCTCCTATGGTTACTTTCACATTGAGTTTAATCGGTTGGGCTGTTATACCTTTTGATAAAGGTTTAGTATTTGCTAACATTAATGTCGGGGTACTATATATTATGGCTGTCTCCTCACTCGGAGTTTATGGCATTATGATGGCTGGTTGGGCAAGCAACTCAAAATATGCGTTTCTGGGAGCAATTCGTTCATCAGCTCAGATGATTTCTTACGAAGTGTCCATGGGAATTATCATATCAATAGTATTATTGACTACGGGCAGTCTTAATCTTGTTGAAATCGTCGAAATGCAAAAACATAGGCCATGGTGGGTTGAGCTTATGCTGATGCCTATGG
>JBPBQH010000153.1:0-8010 GCA_050954685.1 Janthinobacterium lividum
TACGTTTTTAAGAGTTTTATCGTCTAAACATTGACGATACACTATTAAACTATTGATAATATTTTAGGTAAACTTAGCTTAGCAGCCTTCGAGTTAAGGCTTTTCATCATAATATCACGAACTCACTATTTTCTGCGCTAAGGTCTACAATTTATGTAGGAATAGGCCTGAAGGGTTTAAGCTACTGCAATCTGTTCTACTAAGCTATTTTTTCGTTAATCATTATCCATCTTACATTATTCTAGTAATTTCTATTATCTAATACTTTTTCCTTAGTATCACATTTCTAGGTCACTCCAAATATTTATTTATTGAGCACCTTGAGAGCATTGTTATTTAGATATTGATTCAGTAGAGCTTTGATTTTTGGCTATAATTAATCCACGAATCAAATCATAGGCCCTAGCATACTGATAATCTTTCATATATAATTCTGAAAATGTCCACTCCTCATTATTAACCTTTTTCTTTTCCTTCTTGTCATCCTCGCTTGAATCATCTTTATTAATTTTAAGTATTTTGTCACTTTTCTTTTCTTTATCTTCTGTAAGCTCGTTTCGGTACTTATTATCTTTAGATTTATTTATTTCTTTATCGCCCCTAGAGTTACTCTTTTCTTTTTCAATCAGACCTTCATTTTTCAAATGATTTTTCAAAGAAGCTTCTGAGAAACGCTTTTCCTCCTTTTTTTTATCAAGATATTCTACTTTTGCTGGCTCGATTATTATATCAGGGTTGATACCATCAGCTTGGATTGAGCGTCCACTTGGCGTGTAATATTTAGCTGTAGTTAGCTTGATTGCGGCTGCTTTCCTTAAGTTGGTTGGAAGGAAAGTTTGTACAGATCCTTTACCAAAGGACGTAGTACCTACTATTAATGCTCTCTTGTGGTCCTGTAGAGCCCCTGCAACTATTTCAGCTGCTGATGCAGAGCCGCCGTTTATAAGGGCAATAATTGGTACTAAGGGAGCTTTTGGTTGAAACTTAGTAACCTTGAGCATACTATTATTAGAGCTATTACGGCCTTTAGTTGTGACTATAATTCCTGAATCTATAAAAAACTCACTAACAGCTACAGCTTGATCAAGCAGCCCACCAGGATTGTTACGAAGATCAAGTATGATACCTTTTATACCAGCCTTATCTTTAGTTTCAGTCTGCAATTTTTTGAAGGCCTTTTCAAGTTCGCTCATAGTATGTTCGTTAAAAGTAGCAATTCTTACATAAGCTATATCACCGTCTTCCAAGATAGTTTTTATTGGTTTTATTGTAACTATTTCTCTAATAAGCTCCACTTCCCTAGGTTTATTTTCAGTCTCTTTAATAACTAATAATTTGACCTTGGCACCAACGTCGCCGCGCATTTCTTTAACTGCTTTATTATATCCTAAATTACTTACTAACTCGTCATTGACACCAACAATGTAGTCACCAGCTTCTATACCAGCTCTATAGGCAGGAAGATCGTCTATAGGGGATATTATTTTAACAGCACCATTTTCGAATATGACTTCAACACCAATTCCTCCAAATTCTCCTCTTGTATGAGAAACAAAATCTTCAAGATCTTCATCAACAAAATAGCTTGAATGAGGGTCTAGAGAAGAGAGCATACCGTTTATTGCTCCGTCAACCATTTTTTGGCGATCTGGGATATGAACATAATCTCTTTTAACACGTTCGAACGCTTCTTGAAATTGTTTTAAATAAACTTGGTCACTTTGCTCGTTAGCCCATGCTATATTAGCAATAAGTAAGCTAGTAGAAAGTAGAATTAAATAGTACCTACGCATTATCACCTCAAATATCTAGATTTTCTCTAATTTCATTCATTTTGTTTAGAAATTGATCCTGAATGAATAAGAATCTTTTTTCTGCTTTTTTGCCCATTAAGTTCTCAACTATATTGCTTGTACCTTCAATATTTTCAATACTGACCTTAAACAACGATCTGTTTTTGGGATCCATAGTTGTCTCTTTCAGCTGCGCTGACGTCATCTCACCAAGACCTTTAAATCTGCCAATTTCAATTTTGGCTCTTGATTCTTTAGTAACTTTTTTAATTATAGCAGCCTTATGTTTATCATCTGCAGCGTAGTAAGTTTTAGTACCTTGAGTTAGGCGATATAGCGGAGGCTTAGCTATATATAGATGACCACCGAGAATAAGTTCTGGCATGTGCAAATAGAAGAAGGTCATAAGCAATGAGGCAATATGTGCTCCATCGACATCAGCGTCAGTCATTATTATAATTTTCTCATAACGCAGATTTTTTTCATCATAACATTGCATAGAGCCACAAGAGAGAGCGATTTGGAGATCTTTCAGTTCTTGGTTTTGAGCAATCTTTTCAGAAGTAGAATTAGCTACATTCAAAATTTTTCCCCTTAGAGGTAAAACTGCTTGAGTATCTCTATTCCTTGCTTGCTTTGCTGATCCGCCAGCTGAATCTCCTTCTACTATAAACAATTCAGTTCCTTTAGAGCTTGCCCTGGTACAATCTGCTAATTTACCTGGCAATTTTAGTTTCTGTACTGCTGATTTCCTTGAAACGGTTTTTTCATTCTTACGGTTTATTCTGAACTCAGCAATATTGATTATATATTCAAGGATTTGATTCGCAGCCGATTTATTATTACTAAGCCAATGATCTGTATGATCTTTAATTACATTTTCAATATTTTTACTAATCCTCCTAGAGACTAACTTCTCTTTAGTCTGCCCTTGAAATTCTGGATCTCTGATAAATACTGATAAGACAATGCAGGCTGAAGCTAATACATCCTCTATAGTGATCAAAGAAGCTCTCTTACTATTTACCATCTCACCATAGGCTTTTAAGCTGCGGAGTAGACCACTTTTAAAACCTTGTTCATGAGTGCCACCTAAAGGAGTAGGTATTGTATTGCAATATGACTGAACAAAGCCTTGTTCTTCATACCAAATACTCGCCCATTCTAGTTTAATATTTTCTTGGTTTAATAACACACTATTAGAGAAGATTTCGCTACCAATTATTTGGTTCTTGCCTATCCTCGAGTTTAAATAGTCACTAAGGCCTCCAGGAAAATGAATTATATCTTCAGAAGGTACTGACTTAGTTAATAGTTCAGGTGCACATTGCCACTTTATTTTAACTCCCTTGTAGAGGTGAGCTTTTGATTTGGCTAATTCATAGATTTGAGAAGATTTAAAACTGATATTTTCACCAAAAATCTCTGGATCAGGATGAAAACTAACTCGCGTTCCTTTGGCATTTTTTTGCCCTTCTTGACAAAAAAGTTGTGAGCAAGGTAGTCCTCTAGAATATTTTTGACTGTAAATTTTACCTTGCTTATATACATTAATTTCAAGATAATCAGATAGAGCATTAACAACTGAAATACCCACCCCGTGGAGACCTCCAGCTGTTTGATATACATTACTATTGAATTTTCCACCTGAATGTAAGGTAGTTAATATTACCTCAAGAGCCGATTTACCAGGAAATTTTGGATGCTCATCAATTGGAATTCCTCTTCCATTGTCAGATATAGTTATATGATGATTTGCATGTAGCTCTACAGTGATAAGATTCGCAAAACCTGCAACAGCTTCGTCCATAGCATTATCTAGAATTTCTGATACTAGATGGTGCATAGCTGCTTCATCTGTCCCACCAATATACATACTAGGGCGTTTACGTACGGGCTCTAGTCCCTCCAAGATCTCTATATCTTGAGCAGTATAAGTATCATTAGATTTGGGTTTTTTATTGTTAATAAAATGGAATAAATCTAGCATGCACAACACATAAATTTCCAATTAAACTATATGATTCATAGGTAAAAAGCAAGGTTATCGTAGGACAATTTCAAATTGTTAGCATAATTCTGATAAAGGGAGCCAAGACATTTTTGGCCCTTAGGACAATTTGCTTCTATATACGCCGCAAATTAAATCATTTTTGAGAGCATATGCTTAAGCAAACAACCTTATCATCGAAAGTGCAAATTCATTATAAATACCACACTCAGCTCTAATATTTTGACTCGAATCTATGAATGGAACCAGTTACCTATTTTATCTTTCGCTTCAGTCTTATTAGGCATTTCTGAAGTAAAATTTTCTATCGTTTTTAACCAGAATGAACAAGCAATTAAATTATTATTCAATACTCTAACCTGCCATTGACCTCGCGATTTTTTCCATGTTTCAAGTGCGGCTGCGGTACCGATACTGCTTCTTCTATATTTTTTTAGGATAAAAAACTCAGAAATATCCTATACCATCTCGTTGTCTGCAGCAGCCGGTTATTTCTATACTAAAATAAATCCAGCTATCTTCTTATCGACATAAAGCAGATAGGGGAAGCGAGTAGGCTCCGTCCAATATAGAGAGAGGTGTTCATATCCATAAAACCCGTTATCACTAGTGTCAAAGTCACAAAATTCTGTAAAGTTGTAGGAATATAATTCTAGTAAATAAGCCAAAATTGGCTTATGTTCTAAGGTGGCCTCAGTTAGTTCCAGCCGCACAATGATTACATTCCCGATTTATACTATTTGTTCAAAATATCCCAGCACTTTGTATCTCTAGGTTACAAATCTTTACTAATATTAGCAAAGATATATATGATACCTATTTAAAGTAATAAAGCAATTACTGGCTACTTTGTTTTAGTGAATAGTTGGTAATTTCAGCGGTAGCTTCACGCTGCTAAGTCCATGGGTGGTCTTATTCCATTTGAATGGTTGCATCAAGCTTTCCCACAGGGCCATATAGCTAGCTATAGTATGTAGTAAAAAATAGAATGGAATAATTGTTAGACTCAAATAATCAAGCATTTTAAAATGCGATAGGTTACCTTTTGCTTTGATCAAAACATAGTATGTGGTCGAATATATGTAGCAAAATGAGAAAAAGCTATTGAACAACCAAAGATAATTAATGACGGGAGTCGGATTTCTGTAAATCATTATAAGTAGCCACGGTAAGCAAAAAAAACTATAAGAAGATATGCCAACAAAAATATATATTGAAATAACCTGCTTCGTGTACAAAACTGAAGACTTTTTATCTCGATTTAAGAAAATAAAAAATGTTTGCATAAAACCTTTAATCCATCTTGAACGTTGTTTTAGCCAGCAATTGAGTCTTATTGGTGCTTCCTCAAACGTATTTGAATCGATCATATGGACTTTGTAACCAAGGGAGTATAATCTTATACCTAGGTCGGCATCTTCAGTAACATTATAAGCGTCCCACCAACATATTCTTTTAAGAACTTCGGCTCTAAAATGATTACTAGTTCCACCAAGAGTCACAGGTAGATCTAGACGGCTTAAGCCTTTAAGAAGGTAATTGAACCACAGACTATACTCAATACTTAGGAATTTAGTTAGTAAGTTTTCTTCGGAATTGTAGAAATTGAGTCTAGCTTGTAAGCATGCATATACATTCGGTAAACTGTTAAAACTATGTACCGCTTTAAGTAGTTGATCCCTCTCAGGCCTATCTTCAGCATCATATACTACTATGTACTTTCCTTTACAAAATGGCATTGCATAATTTAGAGCTTTCGGCTTTGTTCTTGGTAAGCTAACAGGGACCTTCATCACTCTGATATGATTTGGCACTTCATAACAGCTAATCTTATCAATTAAAGAATAGTCATCGTCTTCCACAATAATTTTCACATCTAATTTGTCTTTCGGATAACTAAAATTATCGACGAATTCTAATATTGACTCGATTTTTTCTTCTTCTTTGTAAAGAGGAATTAATACTGAATATATAGGTAGAGAAGTTGAATTAGAGCAATGAATTTGCTGATCAACTGAATATATAGCACTTCTAAATAATAATAACTTAAGAAAGCTTTGAGCAAGATGGCCCATGTTATTCACAATATTAAAGCACATGCAAGAACTAAATAATGTAGTAAAGAACATAATAACAAAACCAAATATAGATTTATTATAATCTATATTTTTAGCTGTCAAAGCGGGAGAGATAAAATCTAGATAATATTTGGATTTTATTAGATTTAAATGACTAAAATTTTTAACAAGAACGAAATAAAATTTTTCAAGAGTTATAAGTTTTATATTTTTTATAGATTGTGTCCTAAAAATTTTTGGCAGGATTTTTAGATTATTTACCGCGATATTACAAACACCCCGCGAATCAGTATATTTAAAGTAACCTTTCTTGACATAATAATTGATCCTGGCGTAATCTAGTATATAAGCTACTTCGTAAGCTTCACTAAGTTCGATATAGTTGTGTACTCTACAAAGCATTGTCATCAAACATTCGTTACTTATTATATTTTCGTCTAGGAGTAGCTCATATATAGAATCGTAGTTACTTAGGATTTGAGTCAAAAATATATAATAAAGTTGGGACTTAGAAATTAATTTTTCAGTTATAAGTAACTCAGCAAGATCAGCAAGACTGCGCCGTTTACCTAAATTGATTAAGCTTCCGTCCATAAAGAAAACACTATACCCGATGTTTGATAATTTCTGTTTTTCAAGCTCCTGTCCCAGAAATATCCAATCTGAACAGTAAAACTCGTATTGGCGACATTATTAGCAAAATTAACTGTCTTTGCAACTGATAATTGTTCATATATAGTTTCCTTATAAATTCGGTGGCAATTTCTTCTATTGGTGTATTTTGTATAGCTACTAATAGTAAAATTATTAGAAAACTTCGTTCCCTTAGCTATAGCAAAACTATATAGGTTATTGTGGGTATCATTTTTCAATATTCCATTTGCAGCACTAATATTCACTTCAGTAAAATTTTCTCCATATTTCTTTTGGCTGCTTTTACCAGCAAGTAAAAACATTTCTACAGAATAACCCGGACTTAGGCCGGAATAATCTTGTGCTGAGAATTGTATTTGTGTTGAGAGCACAAAATTTTGCTGCTGTAAAATTTTGTACTTATAAAATAATTCGAAAGATTTTGTTTTAGATCTACTTCTGGTACTAGTATACTCAGAATTAGTAAATTTGCTTTGACTATACAATGCACCAACTCCAAAACTACTACTATCACTATTGCTATATTCTATTGAAGCGCTAAGCACTTGCTCCTGAGCATAATTATATAAATCTAGAAGCAATAATTTAAGGTGGGATGCTTCGCGCAATAATTTCTGCTCTTCTACTGTAATTGAATATAATTCATGATTAATATCTTTTTTCCTTTGATTAGTTTCATTTGCTGTTGCACCTAATCTATTATTTAGTATAGATAATATATGTTCAAGTTGCTCCTTCTTTAAATTGAGCCAAAATATTTTGCTATACTTGTCGCTGATTATATTTTCAATTCGCTGATAAATCTTTACGCGCTCTTCTCTCGAACTTATAGAGGCTTTATCTGTAGTTAGCGAAGAGACAGAACATTTATATTTATGTATCCTTGGTAACCAAGCCGAGACAGCGAGAATCTTTGAGGGTATTAGTACGAATATAGCAATTGTTAAATATTTTCTTTCAACCATAATAGAGTTTTTTTGATCCAGCTACTGTCTACATCAATCAAATCTATTGCGGAAGAGTTTTTTTGCTGTCTTTCTGCTTGATTTTTTATGATACCCACCGTAGTGGAATACATAGCTGGATTATATCCTTCAGCAAAACCGTCGAACACTATGGGTTTAGCAATACGCACTTGCTTGTCGAATATTCTACCAACTAGTTCTTTGGTACCTTTAAGCATAGAACCTCCTCCTGTTATGACCAGACGTTTGGCAATCAGATGATCCACCCCTGCTCTATCGTATTGTTCTTTAACTAAAAGAAGAATTTCTTCAAACCTAGATTGAATAATTTTGTTGAGATGATTAGTAGTAATCATAATGTTCGAATTATATATATCGCTACTATTTTCAAAATCTTCAAGATTGATAGGATGATCTCTTTCAAGCCCAAACATCGCATTACCATACAATACCTTTAACTTTTCAGCACTATTAATGCTTAAAGAGAACAATTTGGCGATGTCTGCTGT
>JBPBQH010000199.1:0-7846 GCA_050954685.1 Janthinobacterium lividum
CATGAATCGTTATATGAAGTACTCACATTTATCTGATAAGCTTGAAACAATGTACAATCAAGAACTAAAGCAAGAAAAAGAAATGGAAAAATCTCAAACTCAATTTAGCAGAGATAGAGGCGGGGACTTTGAAATGTGATTTGCTTCTTTAGTTGGAATTTAAATTTTGTTTGATCTGGTTAATAATCTGTTCCCTGTTTTTTAAGAACACTTCTGGTAATTTTTCTGCTGTATACAGTAAAGCTCTACCAGGGCTAGAAGGGCTCTTGTATCCTCCTTCCCAGCTCCTAAGGGTATCATACTTCATACCCAATAATTCAGCAAACTTCACTTGGTGTTATTACTTCCTGCTGGTGTCCTATAAGTTCTGCTGCTGATAAGTAACTGATATTCATTTTTTCTTTCCTTGATTTGTGGTCTTTAATACTTAACTTCGTTATTTATATTGTTGCGTCTAAGTAGCAATACACATATAAACACATGATATATTTCTCAAATCCAAAAGCAAGAAATTTGTTAGTCTGTCAATCTATCCTTTGTACTAATTAATTGTATTGTTTTTACCAGCCCTATTCTTCATCTCTATGATCAGAACCTGAAATGATTTGATCTCGTCTTCGTTTTCTATCGCTGTTTTAATTTCCATAGAATTATCCTCTAATTTTATTAATGATTTTGGCATGATTTTGAATCTGTTGACTTAGTTTCGTGATTGGATAGTTGTCAGCTAAACGGACAAAGCAGGTTCTAGGTGGTAGATTTTTGATTTCCTCAGGCATGAAGATTAAAAGATGAAGCCCTACCGTATATTTCCTCAAGCTGAAATATATTCTGAATACCTGCTACAAAACAGGTACCATATTTACGTCCCTCAGCAAGGCCTCGTTTGAGAGAAGGCATTTTCTTAAGTACTTAGAGCTCATCTAAAATGAACCACATGTTATCATTAGCTTCATTTCCTACGGGTGAGCGCTCCATTAATCCTTTAATTGCTATGTCTATCCATGCTGAAGCTATTGGCCTAAGAGTGTCACGCTAGCTAGAGCTTGCAGTGATAAATAAACCAACCATTATCTCTGGGGTTATTTATCCACTCTTTGATGCTGAACGTTCTACCTTCTTTTAAGTACTTCAGACGTTCTATCTTGTTAATGAGGGTAGCTCTAACTGAAGCTCTACCTTTCTCAGCTTCTTTTGATACTAGCCCTGCTGCTCAGCCAAAAGATTCTTCAAGCAAGTTATATCCAATAGTGCTTACAAAGCCGAAGACCATTAGGACAGATAAGCACTCTTCCTATATTAAAGCTATCAGTCAATTACGAAGTCAAAAGATATTACCTAAAGCTGTGGTACATAGACAATGCAAATATTTGAACAACATTATAGAATCAGATCATCGAAGGATAAAAAGAATAACTAATCCCATGTTAGGATTTAAAACAATAAATAGTGCTAAAAGATGTATCGAGGGAATAGAAGCTGTGGCTATGATGGTTAAGAGGCAGACACATTATTTGAAACTTTCTATTCTGGAACAGATACAATTCGTTAAAAGATTGTTTAACTTTTATATTTAAGCGCTTAAAATAATACAACTGTAAGTATGAAATCCATAAATTAATTTAGCTCCATTCAAGTTTGCAACACATCCAAATTTCATATTGTGCTCCTTTTTCTCCGCCTATCTAATGAGTAGCGTCTGTAGCTATCTTTTCTTCATTACTACTATTATTATTGAGAGGTGGTACCAATAAATTGGAAAGAAAAATAAGGACAAAGTCTGTTATAAAATAATAAAAAAAACAGAGGAAAAAATGTCCATAAACAGAAAGAACCATAGTGCAGAATTTAAATCTAAAATAGCTTTAGCCGCAATCAGAGAAGAAAGGACCTTAAGTGAGCTCTCATCAAGGTTTGGTGTAAATGCCAATATGACAGTAAGTGGAAGAAGCAGGCTTTGATGAGCTTTAGGGATATATTCTCTAACAGGCGAGAAACTATTCAAGTATCAAGTGATCAACAGATCAAAGAACTACACGCTAAAATAGGAGAATTAATAATAGAGAAGGATTTTTTGCAAACCGCCTCAGTGAAGTTGGGATTACGAGGAGGAAGGACATGGTAGAGAAGAATCATCAGCGATTGTCTATCGCAGAACAATGTAAATTACTGAAACTGAATCGCTCAACCTATTATTATAGTCCTATAACTGAAAGTGAATATAATCTCTTGCTAATGAAGGTTGATAGATCGAGAATATATGAGCTATCCATTTTTTGGTTCACGGTAGATGAAGCGCCATTTGAATCGTAATGGTTATACTGTCTCACGCCATAAGGTTCGCCGCTTAATGCAGAAGATGAGATTAGTTGGCTATATACCAAAAGCCAAAAACCACATGCAAAAATAAGGAACATCAAGTGTATCTATAATTGTTGCGTAATTTAAGAATCAGCAAGTCTAATCAAGTATGGTGCAATAACATAACTTACATACCAATGAAGCGAGGTTTTATGTATTTAATAGCTTTTAAAGATTGGTATTCAAGAAAGGTACTAGCATGGCAACTGGCAAATACTCTAGATGTTTCTTTTTGCCTTGATGTGCTTGAAGTAGCTTTGATAAAATATGGCACGCCATAGATATTTAATACTGATCAAGGCTCGCAATATACCAGCTCTGATTTTACTGACAAACTTAAAGTAAGTAATGTCAAAATATTTATGGACGGCCAAGGTTGCTGGATTGATAATGTATTTATAGAAAGGTTTTGGCGATCGCTCAAATATGAGTGCATTTATTTGCAGGAGTTCGATAATGTCCAACAATTAAGGGCGTCTATTAATGACTGAATCAATTTTTATAACAATATTAGACCACACTCAGTTTTTGATGGCAAAACCCCAAAGGGGGGATATTATGATAATCTAACAGAACAAAATCCATATCTAGCAGCTTAATTTGAACTTAAGATTTTATCCTTAATTCAGCTGTCCTTCTGTTTAGTGATTTGGTACCACCTCTCTCGACAACTTCGCATTTGTAATTCAATTGCTGGATTTCCTGAAACATCAGATTTAAGCTTTAAATATCTACAATGTTTTGCTTCTTAGCTGCAATTTCTGGTTCTTGTATAGTAGATAAGAAAGTAACTTCCTTGATCTTGTCGCTATCTTTTAATTCTAATATGTCATTAACGAAATGAATAAGTATATCTTTATTCTTTTCAGTGCCAAATATACGCCGAAACGCAATATCATTCTTAGGGTCTAAAAACTCGGAAACAGACATATGTAATATTTATTTTGTTAATTAATAAGTAGGTGCATACTTTATTTAGTAATGCAGTCTAGGGCATATCATCAATTAAGGAGGATAATGGATGAAGCTAGATGGATAGCGCTAAGGAAATTAGTAGCGGTTTTATCATAACGAGTTGCGATAGCTCTATGCTGTTTGAGTTTAGCAAAGAAATTCTCAATTAAATGTCTACATCTATATAGATAGCGATCATGGATTATAGTGTTACGTCTTCTCTTTTTCGAAGGTATGACGACAATACAACCAGCGGCTTGAAGCTTATCACGCATACGTTTGTCAGCATCATACGCTTGTATCAGCAATAATTGCTTTAGATAAAGTAAGCTTAGTCATTAGAGCATCTGCTCTTACTAGTTCATGTCTTTGTCCAGCAGTCAGATGCAAGGGAGTAGGATTACCAAGCGCATTACACATCGCCTGAGTTTTTGTGCTTAGTCCGCCCTTACTTCGCCCGATCGCTTCATCACACCCCAAATCTTTTTTTTAGCTCCAGCACTATGCTGCTCAGCTCTGACAATTGTTGAGTCAATCATCCCATACTCATTATCAGCGTCACAAGCTAAAGCTTCACATAACCTTTGCCATACCAGTGATTTACCCCACCTACTATAGCGTAAATGAATTACCATATAATCGCCAAAGCGCTCAGGTAAATCTCGCCATGCTATTCCTGCTCTGTATAGTACTGTTTCTACAAAAAGCCGATTGTCCTTCGCAGTAACCCCTACGTGGCCCGCTGTACCAGGCAATAAGTTCTTTATCCTATCCCATTGATCATCTCTTAATGCATAGCGCCGCATATAATAAACTTTTTGATTTAAAACTATTATAGCCTCATTTTTAAATCTTTCCTAATTGATGACACGCCCTAGCATATCTTACATGTTTAGTACAGACATATAGCTATGACAAAATGACCAAGGGACTGTGAGTTTGAGCTTTTTATCCTCAAGTTTATGCACATTTCTGTTTACCTTAAGTAAACCCTAAGTTTATAATCCCTACTTGGGTGTCTTTAAAATTTGTAAAGCAATTCTTAAAGTAAGATATCATATGTTATATTGAATATATGATCACCATCTACATATTTTCTTGATCGTAAGTTATTTATTGATTACTATTAAATAAAAAATTTCGCGTATTATTAAGTCGTAGAGATATACAAAACATAATTTTTGATATGACAATTCATGTATTTGATTTGGAAAATCAATATTTTGAATCAAGAGATAGTGCTTTACTGCCTATAGATAATTTAACATATAATGATGATGTAACAATAGATATTTGGGGAGCAGTAGGAGAAAAAGCAGTAGTTGATATTAAAGAGGCTGAAATCCATGAAGTTGTCATTAATAAATTTGAAGTGCAAGTCCCGAACACTATTAACTTTAAATTTCTTACTAAAAAATTTACCATTAAAATTAAAGAATTAATCTTTAAATGTGGAGGTATCCATTATTTAGGTGGCGCCACAGTTGAGAATCTTTCTATCTTCAGTTACAGACCCGAAGTAGGGATTAATTCAGATTCTGTTGATAACATTCTAATTCAAACCTTGCCTCATGATGATGAGGAACCAATTAGACAAATGTTAAGTGGCATAGAAATGATCCCAGGTTGTGGAGAATTTGTTTATGATCCAAAACGCTCTGAGGCAGCGCGAAGCTTAAGTGAACTAAAAGAGGCATTACCTAATATAAAATGGGTAGCTCCGGTAGTTGCTTGGTTTGCCAATAGTTTAGATATTGATAAATGCCAAATTAAACCTGGTATAGACAGAAATTATGAAGGACTCGAAAGCTGGCAGGTTGCTAATTACTTTCAAAGTTCTGCCCATAAAATCTCTGTTGATGACAAAAATTGTAGCGTTTATGGTGGTACAATAAATGACGAAAGTATCGTAAAATATCTGATGCTTTTAAAAGAAAGTGAACTAAATATCATTTTCTATCCTCTAATAATGGTAGATATTCATGGCAAACCTTGGCGAGGTAGAATTGGAGCATTAAGTAGTGATCAAGATAGAATTAAAAATGCTGATTATATAGAACATTTTTTTCAAGCTCAATATAGACCATTTATCCTTCATTACGCTAATTTGGTGAAAGACAAAATTGATGCTTTTATAATTGGCTCAGAACTTATTGGCCTTACTTCAATTCACGATCAAAATAAAAAATTTCTATTTGTCCAGAAACTAGTAGAGCTTGCTAGTGAAGTTAAGCAAATTTTAGGCAAGAATGTTAAGATAACTTACGCAGCCGACTGGTCAGAATATCATAGCGTACCAGGAGGTTTGCGTCCCTTAGATGATTTATGGGGTTCTGAAAATATAGATTTTGTTGGTATTGATGCGTATTTTCCAATTACTGATTCAAAAAATTCAAGAATTTTTACTGAAGCAATAAAGAAAGGTTGGCACAGCGGTGAAGGTTATGATTATTATACTTCTAATGGGGCTAGAATACCTTTTCAATCTAACGAACCTTGGACGCAATGGAAAAATTTATCTTATTGGTGGAATAGCGAGCACTGGGCTTGGGACGATGAAAAGAAAGAAAGTATAAAAACTCCTTGGCAACCTAAAAGCAAACAAATTTGGTTTACTGAGTTTGGTTTTCCTTCCATCGACAAAGCACCAAACAAACCAAATATATTTTATGATCCAAAAAGTTCTGAAGGTAATATTCCAACCTATTCCTCTGGCAGAATTGATAATGCAATTCAGCTTAGAGCGATCAGAGCCAGTTTAGAATTTTGGCAAGGCTCTGAATTTTTAGAGCAAATGATTCTTTGGACTTGGGACGCACGCGGCATTGGTTGGCAAAATGATAGAGAATATTACGCTGATGGCGATTTATGGCAGTATGGACACTGGCTCGATAGTAAAATAGCTTATAGACATCTTGAGGTAGGTGGAGATATTAAGGGAGTTAAAAACTTAATTATTAAATCAAAAAGTTTATGTTTATGCGTTAATCTTGAAGTTGAAGATATATTTATAGAAGTTGAAAACAGTATAGGTATTAGTAATAAAATTCATATTGGTAATAATGCTTTTTTAAAATGTAATGATTTAAGTATAAATGGTGATATTAATGGTAAAGCTTTGTTCATTGAAGCTCTAGATACTTACGTCAACTATAATATCCATTCTTTAGAACTGTTATGCATTAAGGGCAAAACACTAAATATTGGTCAAATTGATTTGAGAATTGCCGAAATCATTATTAATTTAACGGATTGCCTTATTATCTCCAATCCTAGCATTACTTCTCATCGTGTTGAAAACGACGATGGCGGCAAAACTGTCACTACAATACATAATCAATCTATTACTAGACATACAATTGAAGCTATACGTGCTGAGTTTATTGTTGGCGGAAATTTTAGCATTCCACCTAGCATAATAAATATCAGAGAATTATTTATAGAAGCAGGTGAGTTATCACTAGAAGCAATAACTACTGATCATAAAATGGAAACAGTTTTCACTGGTAAAAAAGATTGGAAAGAAGATCGTCAAAAATGGACTGAGGTAAAGTTTGCACAAACTGCTCACGCAGTAAAGCTTAATGCTGACAAATTAGCGATTATAGTTAAAAATAATTTCAATGCTAAAGCTAGCAAAATAACTGCTAATGAACTAAGTATGGAAGCTGAAAATTATGGGTTTCAAGGTAAAAATTTAGATAATTATATTATTAAGGATGGTCACACAAAAAGAGGAGTATTTGCTCCTCAAAAATCTTTTCATGGTGAGCATAGACATGCAAGCATTGAAGGCGTAAAAATAGTAGTATCAGGGCAAGCATACATGATTGCCCACGGTCAGATTTGGCTACGAGCAAGTGGCATTAGTGCAGGTCAGCTTGCGGTTGAGGCTAATAAAATAATCCTAGAAGGCTTAGTAGGCAGCGATTATCACAGCATGAGCGTTACTAAAAAGGGTACGCGTTTAGCCTTAACATGTAATACAAAAGAAATATCTGGTGGTGTTGAAGTATATAAAGAATGTTCAAGAACGCAGCAATATCAAGAGTATCTAATTCCCTCTATTTTGCAAGGCAGAGAAAGTTTACAGATAGAGGCAGGTAGTCTCCATCAGCATGGCAGTATCTTAAGTGGTAAGAGCGGAAAAATAAAAGCAGACTCATGGACGGCCTCAGCACCTACATTGACGCAAAGCTACAGTGAGAGTATTGAGCGCATATCTGCAGGAGCTACCATCGGCATCAGGCAAAATATTAGCTCGGCTATCGAGGGCTTACAAAATACTGGCAATGCAATTTCCAACTATGACTCAAATAATAACTTTGCTGCCCTTAACTTGGCATCTAACATGTATAGTAATTTCAGAGCACTCACCAACCTAGCTGCTGGTAATGTGGTTAATGCTGGAGTGTGGTTGAGTGTCAGCAGCAGCAGCAGTAGCACTCGCAGTTCTATCATCACTCATGCTTTGAGCCAAGCTGACTTTGAAGAGCTAGAGGTTACAGTTAGCGGTAGGATAAACGGCACG
>JBPBQH010000154.1:0-7647 GCA_050954685.1 Janthinobacterium lividum
AGGGCCAGCTGTTGTAATGCTAATTCCTTTATCATTGATCATACGTCTAGTACGACCATAAGAAGAACCTGCTACAATCAGATCACCAACTTTTAATGTTCCACGTCTTACTAATATGGTAGCTATAACTCCTTTTCCCTTATCCATCCTAGCTTCTATTACAGTACCAGATGCGCTAGCTGTAGCATTAGCTTTAAGATCTCGCATTTCAGCAACGAGCAAAATTGCTTCTTCTAACTTGTCTAGATTTATTCTTTTTAGAGCAGAAACTGGAACAATAATAGTATCTCCCCCAAGATCCTCAGAAACTAGCTCGTGATTAAGCAGCTCATTTTTAACTCGGTTGATATCTATATCTGGCTTGTCAATTTTATTGATAGCTACGATGATTGGCACTCCAGCCGCTTTGGCGTGGCTAATTGCTTCTATAGTTTGTTTTTTTATACCATCATCTGCGGCTACTACTAAGACTACAATATCGGTAACTTGGGCACCCCTGGTACGCATCTCGGTAAACGCCTCATGACCTGGAGTATCTATAAAAGTAATAGCTCTTCCGTCTTGCAGCAATATCTTGTAAGCACCAATATACTGAGTAATTCCTCCTGCTTCAGTACTCACCACGTCTGTAGACTTAAGAGCATCTAATAGCGATGTTTTTCCATGATCGACGTGACCCATGACTGTAACTATTGGAGCACGACCGCTTAGATTTTCTGAGTTATCATCTTCATTAATCAAGATATTTTCAATATCGGATTCTTGTACTCTTTTTGCGGTGTGACCAAATACCTCAACAATAATTTCTGCAGTATCGGCATCTACTAGCTGGCTGCTTGTTGCCATAATACCTAGTTTCATCAGCTCTCTTAGGACATCTGCTCCACGCTCTGTCATACGATTTGATAATTCCACAACCGTTATAGTTTCAGGGATAATAACTTCCCGATATATTTTGTCTTGTCTTTGAGGAGTAGCTTTGCGTCTCTCTTTTTCTCTTGCACGTTTTATTGATGCTAAACTTCTGATTTTAGTTGGGACATCCGTTGCATCGGTATCTAACATGTGGAAGATATCAGTTTTCTTAAGCTTCCTTGATTCATCTGGTTTTGGTTTTGTTGGCACTACTTTAGTGTCACTTAATTTCTTCTTAGCTATAGTTTCTTCGCTTTCATAGCTTAGATCAGCGACCTCGGCTACTGCAGTATTAGCTTTATTCTCAATATTTGGAGTGTCCGAGTTGCCTTCATTGTTAACTTCCTCTGGTATCTTTTCAACTTTTGAGATTTCTAATTTATCGCTCTCCTCTAGTTTAGCTTGATTTATCTCAGCTATCTTACTTAAGCTATTGAACTTTAGTTCAGGTTCTCTTGCCCTGGCGTCTTCAGCTGCTTTTCTTAACACTCCAAGTCTTTTATTAAAATCTTCAGAAGTAATATCGCTATCTCTGTTTGTTAGATTATTAATTTTGCCTACGGGTGAGTTGGATACAGATATTTTACTTGTCTTAACCTCAACAATTGTATTAAATCTCGAGCTAACAACGCCTTTATTAATTCCCGATGAACTTGTCGGTTTATTAAATGATAATTTTGAACCGCCCAGGGTTAATTTCTTAGGTTTGTAGTCTGTAGTTTCTGTCATAAGTATTAAACCTTTATAGTACTAAGTTCTAGTTACGTGGAAAGACTTAAGACAATTTTATATAGTCCGACAAATATTACGAACCTAAGTAAGAAGTAGTCAAAAATCATTTTTTTCGCCAAAAGGGTTTATATAAACCGCCATAACTTTATCAAATTTTCTCTTTACAAGCAATAACGTATAGAAGATTAATTTATTATTAGTAAGCGCCTTCTTCTCCACGCGCAGTTTCGATCAATAATCTGATATCTTCGTCAGACATATTAGTAGTTGGCACTAGATTTCTGAAGTCTTCTACTGTCATTTCTCCTAAATCTTCTATAGTTTTTATACCATATTCTGCTAATGATAAGAGAGATTCAGGAGAAAGTTCAAGTACATCTATCAGTTCCTGTTCGACGCCCAGTTGTTCTAATTTCTCTATTATTTCTTCATTTTTAATGTTTACGTAATCAGTAGCTCTATTTCGTATTTCAGCTGCTAATTCTGCCTCAAAACCATCTATAGCACTAAGAGATTCGATATCTGCCTCAGCTATTTGTTCTATACTGACATATCCTTCAACAGATAGTAATTGTGCTATGACTTCTTCGACATCGAGAACATTCATAAACAGATCTGTTGTGCTGTTAAATTCATCACTTCGACGCTTAGATTCTTGTTCATCAGTCATAACATCAATATTCCAGCCAGTTAACTTAGACGCCAGACGGACATTTTGGCCTCTTCTACCTATCGCAATACTAAGCTGCTCAGTTGGCACAACTATTTCTACTTTTCCTCTATCTTGGTCTATGACAATTTTTGAAATTTCTGCAGGTGCCATTGCATTAATAACAAACTGAGCAACATTTTTGCTCCACAAAATCACATCTATTTTTTCTCCTCCAAGTTCGGTAGTAACCGATCTTACTCTAGTACCTCTTATACCAACGCAAGAGCCTACAGGATCTACGCCTGAATCGGAAGCAAATACTGCTATTTTGGCTTTTGATCCTGGTTCGCGAGCTATAGCTTTGATTTCAATTATATTGTCATATATTTCTGGTACTTCTAGTTCAAATAGTTTAGCTAGCATTCTATTATCGGTTCTAGATAAAAATATTTGAGGTCCCCTTGGCTCCAATCTTACGTCCTGGACATATGCTTTTATTCGGTCATTAATCTTATAGTTTTCACCTTTGATAGTCTGGTCCTTTTTAATTATCGCTTCAGCTCGTCCAAGATCAACTATTATATTACCAAATTCGACTCTCTTTACCGAGCCATTTATAATTTCACCCTTTCTATCTTTAAAATCTTGATATTGTTTTTCTCTTTCAACTTCACTCACACCCTGTATTATTACTTGCCTTGCTACTTGTGCGGGAATACGACCAAGATCTATTGGAGGCAGAGGATCCAATATTTCATCACCGATTTTAGCTTCTGGATTTTTTTCTTGCCCATCACTTAGAGAAATCTCGGTGAAATAATTTGCTGGATTATCGACTATTTTTAGAACTCTATATAATCTTATTTCGCCATTTTTTCTACTGATTTCAGCTTTAATATTGTGCTCATGTCCATACTTTTTACGTCCAGCAGCTTCAATAGCTTGCTCCATAGTAGAAATCAGACTATCTCTTGATATTCCCTTCTCTCTAGATATGGACTCTACAACTTGTAGAATTTCTGCATTACCAATATTACTCATAATTTTACCATTTTTTGATATTGACTCAAATTGCGAACCTTATTTGGATGGATTTAATAGCTTTCTAAACATTTCATCAGTTAATACTATATGGCCACCCTTTATATTCTCAAAATCTATCGAAATTATTTGTTCGTCTATTTTAAGCTCGATATTATCATCTTGAGCCTTATTAATTATGCCTTGGTACTTAAGTCTATTATCCACCGATTTTAGTAATTTAATTTTTACTTCATAATTCAAAAACCTCACATAATCTTTGAATTTGACTAAGGGACGTTCTATGCCGCACGAGGATACTTCTAGATAATATTTATCGGCTATAATATTTTCAACATCTAATAATATAGAGATGTTGCGACTAACAAGTCTACAATCTCCCACGCTAACTTTTTTACCTTCTTCTCCATCAATTAATATTTCCAGAGTCTTAGAATTCGGCCCTTGTAAAGAAACTTTAACGAGTTCGAAGCCTAAAGAGCTTACGACGTCTTTTATTAGATCACTAATTTTATCTTCTATATTATGACTCATTAAATCCTGTTGAATAACTAAATATTTAAATAAAAAAGGTGGGAACTAGACCCACCTTTTTTGAATTTAAAATAGCTGATTAGTGACAAGATACACTATCTTATAGTTACAATCAAGCTCTAACTTTTAGCTTTAGCAGCATGAAGCTTTAGGCTCTACCACGCTTAAAATCTTCACCAAGTTTGCGATTACCACCTGTATTATTATCGCCAAATCTACTTCTTTTTCTATTATCTGACAAAGAAGAGGAAGGTTTTCTATCCCTACCAAAAGATTTTCTAGGTGGACGAGATCTGAACATATCTTCCCTTTTGGTTGACTCACCTCTAGTTATTAATTTATCGATAGCTTTCCATCTTATCATGTCTTCTGGAGAGATGAATGAAAGTGCGTTACCTTCAGCTCCTGCTCTACCTGTCCTGCCTATTCTATGTAAGTAATCTTCTGCACACATTGGAAGGTCATAATTTATGACATGCATGATATGTCTAATATCAAGCCCTCTCGCTGCAACGTCAGTTGCTACAAGAACTTGACTTCTACCAGCACTAAATGAACTTATTACTCTATCACGTCTATTTTGGTTTAAATCTCCATGAATAGCATCAACCTTGAAGCTTTCAAACTTCAGCAGTTTAGCTAATTGGTCTGCCCCTCTCTTTGTTTTAACAAATACTATAGTTGAACCTAGACGTTCTGTTAATTGTTTAACTAATTCTGGAAATTTATCTTTATCAGATATGTGTAGAGTTTCTTGCTTTATTTGTATTGCTGCTTTAGTGGTAGATCCTACGCTGATACGCTCAGGGTTAGTCACATATTTTTGTGAAAAAGCTATAATATCAGCTGGCATAGTTGCTGAAAACATCAATACTTGAGCCTTTCCAGTAATATACTTATTAACTTCTGCTACTTGCTCTTTCATACCCATGTCTAACATTCTATCCATCTCGTCAAGAACCAAAATTTTGATTCCATTAAGTTTTAATGTTCCTTGATTAAGATGATCAATCAATCTTCCAGGAGTTGCAACTATAACTTGTGGAGGGTTTTTAAGCTGAGCATATTGCTTTGCCATAGGCTCACCACCAATCAATACAGCACTTGAAATTTTAGATTGAGCAGTAACTTTATTAAGTGTAGAACGTACTTGATGGGCGAGCTCTCTAGTAGGCACGAGAACTAAGGCCCTATTATTTGCACTAGCTTCGACTACCGAAGCAATTATTGGTAGCAAATAAGCTAGAGTTTTTCCAGATCCAGTCTGACTAGAAGCTAATATATCAGCTCCTCTCAAAGCTGAAGGTATCGTTTTCTTTTGTATTTCTGTAGGTACAGTTATATTCATTCTTTCAAGCGATATTATAATCTCGCTTGGCAATTTCATATCATTAAAATTTTCCATTAATATTTCCTATTATTTATATTATGTTTAATAGTTACAAGACTTAAAACGTACGTAAAAATTACTTCAAGATACATGAAATGAAAATTTAGAAAAAAACCTAAATTTATTCACAAAATTTATTCACATCACATAGTAAAATATAGTGAGCCATACCTGATGTACATTGAAGTCAAATTCAAGACGATGAAGAATTGAGAGTTTTATTTTTGATAGGTCTACTGCGTCCATCACAAGAGGAAAGGATGACTAAAGATACAATAATTAATATAATGGGGTTGCAAGATTTAGCTTGCTGGAAAAAGTACTACCCAAAATCTATTAGTCAAAACTACTCATAAATTTTGAGCAGTATATTGAAATCAAAAAATAAAACTTATTTAAGCAAGTTTAAGATTTACTGCAGAAACTTTATTGTCTCTACCGTTTTCTAGTTCAAAGCTAACGCGTTGTCCTTCGTTAAGAGTGCGCATGCCAGCTTGCTCTAGGGCAGAAATATGTACAAACACATCGCTTCCACCATTTTCTGGCTCAATAAAACCAAATCCTTTAGTTGGATTGAACCATTTAACTTTACCTGTAGTCATAAAAAACCTTTTTAGTGTATAGAATTGTCTAACTGAACTTAAGTTAAAACTCTTAGGTAAAGATATAACCAGATAGAACGGTTTGCAGTACTTAAAGAGCTTACTTTAAACTCAAAAATAACAATACTCTTATTTTGTATTATTGTCAATAGCTCTATTTAGCCAAAGGTTGAAGTAAGCCGCATTCAAGCTGGTAAGTCTTGTCCACTTTAGCTGCTAACATATGATTGTGAGTGACCATTACAACTGAGGTTTTACGTACACTTACTAATTTCATAAATAAGTCAAAAACTTCCTGGGCAGTACTAGGATCTAAATTACCAGTTGGTTCATCGGCTAAAATCAATTCTGGTTTATTAATTAAGCTACGTGCTATTGCTACCCGTTGCTGTTCTCCACCGGATAATTCACCTGGCAAATTATAGAGTCGCTTGCTCAAGCCGAGTTCAAATAATAAACTATCAGCTTCGCTTAAGGCCTTAGATTTTTCTTGGCCTGCGATAATCCTAGGCATAGCAACATTTTCTCTAGCATTAAAATCCTTAAGTAGATGGTGATTTTGATAAATAAAACCTATATGACTTAAGCGAATATTATTTTCAGAGTTATATTGGGGCGTTTTGTTACATATCTTCACTTCACCACTATTGGCTTTGTCGAGGAGACCTGCGATGTGTAGCAGAGTGGACTTACCGCTACCTGAACTGCCTATTATAGCTATTGACTGGCTACTTTGCACTGTCAAGTTAATATTCTTCAGGATCTCAATGACAGTCCCTCCTTGAAAATATTGTTTACAAATATTTTTGAGAACTAAAGTATTATCTTCATTCATATCTAAGCGCATCTATAGGATTCATTTTTGAAGCTTTATATGCTGGGTATATGGTAGCTAATAAACATAGAGTTATTGATAGGGTTGCAACTAACAAAACGTCAACAATTCTAACATCAGAAGGTAACGTATATAAGAAATATATAACAGCGTCAAAAATCTTACTGCCTGTTAAGTATTCTAAATATTTCCTGATATTATCGATATTCAAGGCAAAACTAGTACCAATTATTATGCCAGAGATAGTCCCTATCAGACCTATAAACATTCCATTACATATAAAAATTAACATGATTTGCTTTTGAGTTGCACCCATAGTCTTTAATATAGCAATATCCTTAGTTTTATCTTTAACCAGCATAAAAAGACTTGAAATAATATTAAATGCTGCAACCACGATTATCAAAGATAGAATCGTAAACATTGCAACTTGTTCGATAGCTAGTGCATTCAGAAATTGACTATTAGTTTGCTGCCAGCTAGTGGCCCTCAAATGTATATCTAATGACTTTTGAATATCTTTAGTATAGTAATCAACCTTATCGGAATCTTTAATATTAATTTCAAACAAATTTATTCCCTCGTTACAAGACAGAAAGTTTTGTGCTGCTTCAAGAGGCATCAATACGACTGCTGAGTCGTAATCGTACATACCACTCGAGAATATTGCTATTACCTCAAATTCTTTAGACCTAGGCATACTACCAAATGCTGTAGAAATAATATTTGGTGAGATCAATTTCATTTTGGAACCTACTCCAATCCCTAAAGAATAAGAAAGTTCAGCACCAATCGCTGTGACATTTTTGCCTTCAAATTTCTCGAACTTGCCACTAATGACATTATTTAAAATTTCGCCTCTATATCTTAGGTCTTCTTTATTTATTCCTTTAATTAAAACTCCATTATTTACTTTGTTACTTATAGCTAGAGCTTGACCCACAAA
>JBPBQH010000155.1:0-7572 GCA_050954685.1 Janthinobacterium lividum
TTTATACTTAGATTTTACAACTTTTGTCACTCTACTATTCCTAATTTTTTAAATTAGCTGAAACTATATATATTTCACATTCTAAAGTCAAATAGTTTTAATTATAGCCATTTATCATATGACTGATCTTATTCATAATTTTTTGATATATTTCGGTAGCGTTGCCTGGATTTTTATACAATGCCTCAAGGCCTAGTTTTTCATTATTGCTTATGTCCCAGAGTTTGCAATTATCTAGAGAGATCTCATCAGTCACCATAACAATAAATTCTTCACCATCATAAACTTTACCGAATTCTAACGTGCACTCTACTAATCTTATTCCAGCTCCTGCAAAGAAGCCTGTTAAAAAATCAAAAATTCTAATTGACTTTTTCTTAACTTGCTTAATATCCTCGGCATTGAGCCAGCCAAAACTCAAAATTTGATGCTCATTAACTACGGGGTATTTTAACGTACTATTTTTTATTTTGAGATCAATTATAGGACTATCAAACACGTATCCTTCTTCGATGCCAAATTCTTCGACATATCTACCGCAAGCAACTGTTGATACCGATAATTGTATTGGAAAAACGTCAACTAATTGTATTAGCTGTTCCCTCATATTCAGCTTATCGATCAAATGATTTTCTATTCCTATCATATCGAGCTTATGCATGATAAATGATGAAAGAGTATTGTTTAGAGTCCCTTTACCTGAAATATTCAGAAGATTACCATCTTCCATTTTGAAATTATCAGTAAATGCCATTATAAGGGTGTGCTCTTCGTTGGCCTGATACAATATTTTAGTTGAACCTGTATAAATTTTTTGTTTCATTTTATTAATCTTACTGAATAAATATTTAGACGACTTATATGTCGGGTAGAGTCACCGATAAGCCTTAATTACGTTAATAGTACGATTATTTCCTGATAACCTGTAAAACGGCTAATTATAAAGCTGTTAACAATATATTACAATTTTCATAATTTCGAATGATTAATGATAGTCTAATATACTTTGTTAATATCAAAGCCTTAATTGTACAAGGAATTGAAACTCGTAACGATCTTATTTTCATTGCGATCTGCTGCTTGTCAAACTGTTGCATCCATTCTTCATAAGGGGTGTCATGACGGAGTAAGTGACATTTATCAAATTCATACTTTTCATTGTTTGCTTGTACTAATGAAACCACTCTTGCAGGTTATTCCCACATTATGCATGAGGATGAGCTGGATTATGGGTTAGCATGCCTCATTCCTATACTGAAGATTCTTTATTAATTTTGTTATCATAATCATTTTTCCTTTTGGTTAATATATTTCTATTAAAATGTGATGATTACCTATCATGATCATTTCGTGATTAAGATATTCTAAGTCAGAACTATAATCGCTAAAGAAGGTTTTTACACAAGGCGTAATAATCACTTTTTTTCGATTTTTCGCCACCAATTATGCATAGAGTTGGCTTAGTACTAAATATAGCTTTTGCAACGTTTAATATATCAACCTCAGTGGTTGCTAAGATTTGCTGTAAAATTTCTTTTGAGGAATAGTACTTACCCAAGATAGCAAAATTTCTACCTATTTCTTCAGATTTACTGGCTGATTTTTCTTCAGACATATATATGCTAGTTTTGATTTGTTCTTTAGCTCTAAGTAACTCAACATCTAATACTTCTGAAGAGATATTTTCTATTTCTTCTATAATAGTTTCAATTAATAAAGGTATTCTTTCCTTACTCGTTGCAGCCTGTACGCCAAAGATTCCAGTGTCATAATAGGCACTGTTAAAAGATCCTACTGAATAAGCTAAACCTAACTTTTCTCTAACTTTTTGGAATAATCTTGAGGAAATACTACCTCCCAATATAAGAGACAAAATTTGAGCGTGGTAAAATTTCTGAAGATCCGTATATGGTACACTTTTAAACCCTAAAATCAAACTAGCTTGCTCAAGCTTTTTATCGGTAAAGCTATAGCCACCATTGTATTTCGCTGGTTGAAAAGTACTGTCTAATGACTTGATTTTTGGTAGAAATAACTTAGTTACAGCATCTACAGCTATTTGGTGCTTGATATCACCAGCAATTGATATAAACAAATTATCGGAGTTATAATGTTTTGCAAGAAAATTATGGAAAGAATTAGTATCAAATTTGGCTAAGTTTTCGGCTCTACCTAATATAGATCTTCCCAAGGATTGATTAGCAAAAGCGGTACTATAAAATTGCTCATAAATCAACTCTTCTGGATTATCAAATACACCAGCAATCTCTTGCATAATTACTTTAAATTCATGCTCAATGTCTTTTGGGGAAAAAAGGGAATTTTGTATAATATCTGCCAAAATCTCAATCGCTTTATAGAAATTATTTTCAAGAACTTTAGTATAATATACTGTCTGCTCCTTACTAGTATAGGCGTTAAAATGTCCACCTATAGAATCAAATTCTTCTGCAATATTAAGTGATGAGCGATTGCTTGTACCCTTGAAAGCCATATGTTCTAAGAAATGAGAAATTCCACTTTCTTCAGCAGTTTCGTAGCGACTTCCTACTTTAACTACCAAATTGATTGCCACAGATTTCAGGGAGGGAATATTATATGTTAGAACAGTTAGGCCACTAGGAAGTTTAGTTGAATTAAACATTATTATTTACTGCAAGTTTAAGATATGAAGATAATTTTTTTGATACTACTGCAATATCATAAGTTTCTTTAAGCCTCAAGTAATTAGAATCGACATATTTTTGAGCTAATGAGTAGTTACTCATTAAAGTTATTAATTTGTCCGCTAAGTCATCACTAGAGTTAATGTCGCATAGTAAATCTCGGTAATCCTGTATAATCTCACATGGGCCTTCCGTTTTAGTTGCGATTATCGGTATTTTATGAGCCATTGCTTCTAAAACTATAATGCCGAATGGTTCACTAAGTGAAGGAAGAGCAAATATATCTATATTCTGAAAAAACTGCTCCTTATCTTTTGTCCATCCCACAAATTCTACATGTTCCCTTAAGCCTAGTTCTTTAACAAGATTTATTAAATAATGTTTTTCTTCTCCTTCGCCGCCAATTATAGCTTTAAATGGAAATTTTTCATGTTTTAGTCTTGCTAAAGCCCTTATAAATACATCCAATCCCTTCTTTTTAACAAACCTTGCTATGGTACCTATAATAATTGGTTGTCTATAATTTTTTGTTTTTGGCACAGAAGGCATACGAATCATATTAGGTACGGTAAATATTCTACTGGGGAGAAAATTTTCTTTAATTAAACATTCGTGTCTCTGTTTGGTGAGTGCTATTATGTAGTCACATTTTTTTAAGTATTTCGTACTATAGTTATGGGCAACACCAATTATTATAGATAAGGACTTTGAATCTAGAAATACTATAGCTCTATTACCGTGAGTAATAATAATATCTGGTTTTAAAAGGAGAATAATAAATTTCAAGTATAGCTTTGAAAATATATCCCAGGGGCCAAGATTAGTAAGCTTGAGAGATTTATTTATAAGTACATTAACCCTAGCAAATATACTAGTTATATTATAAACTTTAAAACCTTGGGATCTTAGAGCTTCATCATAGTCGATGAAAGCTTGCTGGATGCCGCCAAGATCTCGGCTAAGCATAATGTTTAAAACTTTCACTCTTTATTTTTTACTATACTTATTAGCCCTGAAACATTAACAATATTTTCAATTCTAGAGTCCAAATTTCTAATCTTATAATTTTGACTTATGCGTTCATCATCGCCGATAAAAATGATATATTGAGCGCCGTTATTCAAAGCTCTTGCTAGTCTTTTTTCAATTTTTCCTTTTGTATCTAGCAAACTATATATTTCATTTTGTCTTAAATAATCAGTAATCTCAAGACCTATTTCTATATTTTCATTACCTATGGGTACAACGTATACTGGTCTTGTTTTTGGAATATCATATGAGCGCATTAAAGCGAGTCGTTCAATTCCGGCTCCAAAACCAATAGCGGGCGTCGAAGCCCCCCCCATAATCTCCGCGAGTTTGTCATAACGTCCTCCGCCAATAATAGATGACTGTGAACCTAGTTTGTCAGTGACAAACTCAAAAGCAGTATGGCAATAATAATCAAGTCCCCTGACTAATTTAGGGTTAATGAAGTACTTAATATCAAATATATCTAAATATTTAATCAATTTTTCAAAATAAGATCTACTTTGATCGGTATAAGAATCAGATATTAGTGGAGCGTTTTTAACTATTTCTATATCTTGTACATCCTTAGAATCTAGTATTCTTAGCGGGTTTTTTTCAAGCCTCCTCAAACTATCAGCAGATAATTGAGATTTGTGATCATTAAAATATACAAATAATTGTTTATGGTAAGACTCCCTAGATTCAGCGCATCCTAAAGAATTTATCTCCAGAGTTGCTAATTTTTCTATTTCTAGGGCACTTAGAATATCATAAGCTAGCTTAATTGTTTCAGCGTCTGAATGAGGACCTTCGGCACCAATATATTCATAATTAATTTGATGTAGTTGTCTTTGACGGCCTAACTGTGGACGATCATAGCGAAATAGAGGACCATAGGAAAAAAATTTTAGCGGTAGATTTGCAAGATTATTAGAAATAAATGCTCTCATTATACCAGCAGTGAACTCTGGCCTGAGAGCTATATTGTCTTCACTTCTATCGGCAAAACTATATATTTCTTTACTAATAGCATCAGAAGTCTCGCCAAGAGTTCTCGTAAAGACACTAGTATACTCTATGACTGGAGTGCTCATTGGTAGGTAGCCGTATAGTCGACCTATTTTTTCACCAATATTTATTATATGGTCATGTACACCAAAGCTATCTGGTAATAAGTCTTTTGTTCCCCGCAAGGGCTGTAGCTTGTTCATAACCATTTTCCAATTTAATATAACTTAGTTATCCAAGACCTGTTTTCTGATTATTACTGCTCTAACTAAATAAAGAATAAAAGCGATGGTAAACCAATATATTATCACTCTGCCAGTAGTTATTAGTTGAAAGTTCTCATCGATAACTTGCTTTGATAGCAAGTAAGCACTCGCTAGGAAAGCTATGGGAGAGATTATAAATACTATAGGGCATTTGAAAGGTCTACTTACATTAGGCAATTTAATTCTGAAAAGCATGACTATTGCAGCAACAACCATATAGTCTATTAAAGCTGCCATACTTGACAATTTACTTAAAACTTCAAGAGGATAAAAGCCTCCAAGTAAAGCTATAAGTATTGTAAATATCACTATCCCAACATAGGGGCTATCATATTTGGGATGTATTTTCGTAAGGAATTTAGGCAATAATCCATCTCTAGCAATTACGTAGAAAATGCGAGATATACCGTAAATATTCATCATTATTACAGTCGTCATACCAAATATAGCGCCAGTTGCTACGATTGCTGAACCTATATTACTTTTATTTAAAGCAAGAGCGCGAGCTAATGGTTGGGCGTTATCAAGCTCAGTATATGGTACAATTCCAGTAGCAAGTCCTCCAATGATAATGTATACAATGGTAGATAGCACTAAGGAACCAATTATACCTATCGTTATATCCCTTTTTGGATTTCTGCATTCTTCAGCTGCAGCGGCAATAGTACCAAAGCCTGTAAAAGCAAAAAACAAGATAGAAGATCCACCAACAACATTATTTACACCAAACGGAACGAAAGTTTTCCAATTAGCGGAATCGAAGTGAGGGGCTGCTGCTAACATGAAAGTAAAAATAGCAGCCATTTTGACAAAAACCAAAATAGCATTTAATCTTTTACTATCTTTCATACCGAGAAACAAAACGAACCCGACAAACAAAACTATAAGTACTGCTGGTAAATTTATTATGCCACCTTCAGCAGGCACTTTGGATAAAGCATCAGGCAGAGACATATCCAATACGTTAAGCCTTCCTTGTACATAACCCGACCAGGCAGCAGCGACTGCTGAAGAAGAGACACCAAGTTCGAGGACAATCACACCACCCATAAGCCACGCAAAGAGTTCACCAAACGCAACAAAAGAGTAAGTATACACACTGCCAGAAGTAGGAAGCATTGCTGCAAGCTCCGTATATGCAAGAGCCACGAAGATACATGTTACCCCAGCAATTACGCACGAGATCATAACTGCAGGGCCTGAATATTTTGCTGCAACTAAGCCGATTAGTACAAATGCTCCAGTGCCAATAATGCCACCGAGGCCGAATAATATTAGATCAAGGGCTCCAAGAGATTTGCTAAGGCCGCTAGCTGCGCCGGACTCCTTGACCGATTCAAAAGTTTTTTTTCTGATAAAATTCATTATATACTCGCTTAATTAAAATATTTCATTAGTTATCCACCCACCGCCAAGCACTTTGTCTTCACAATATAAGACGCAAGCTTGACCTGGGGTAATAGCTTTCTCTGGTGCTAATAACGTTACTTTGGCTGTATGTTCGCTCATTTTACTTACCCTTGCTAATGCGCGAGGGCGTGCTGATCTTATTTTTATAGCGACTTCAACTTCTTCCAAAGGCGGAAAAGATTCGAGCCAATTCACGTCTTTAATTGTGAATTCTATCTTCATTAAATTGGACTCAGGGCCAACATATACAATTTGTGCTAGTGGGTCAATCTTTACTACGTATAGAGGTTCTTTATAAGCAATACCTAGGCCTTTACGTTGTCCTATTGTAAAGTTTATGATCCCTTTATGTTCTCCTATTTCGAAGCCATCGACATGAATAATCTTGCCTCTGTGCGCAGCTTCTGGATTAGTATTTAGTATTACTTTACGATAATCTCCATTTGGTACAAAACATATATCCTGGCTATCTGGTTTGTCGGCGGTAATTAATTGGTACTTTGCTGCAATATCTCTAGTTTCTTGCTTAGTAAGATTTCCTAGTGGAAAATACAAATAGTCTAATTGAGCCAATGTTGTAGCAAATAAAAAATGACTTTGATCTTTTTGTGGATCGATGCCTGTGTGTAATTCTGGTCCATTTTTTCCGTCAATTTTTCTAACATAATGTCCAGTAGCTAAGGCATCTGCACCAAGATTTTTAGCTACTTGCAATAAATCTTTAAATTTTACAGATTGATTACACTCAACACAAGGTATTGGTGTTTCACCACGAAGGTAACTGTCAGCAAACTTAGTAATTACGTTTTCCTTAAATTTTGATTCATAATCCAAAACATAATGAGGTATATTAAGTTTGTTGGCCACTGTTCTTGCATCATAGATATCCTGGCCAGCACAACAAGCTCCCTTTTTTCCTACCGCCAACCCGTAATCATATAGTTGTAAAGTAACTCCAATCACTTTATACCCCTCAGAACATAATATTGCAGCCACGGTTGAGCTATCAACTCCTCCTGACATTGCTACTACTATTGTTATTTGATCCTTCGGCTTACTGAAATCAATCATTTTTAATACAAAGATTTAGAGTTGGCTGGAATCTTATACTGACTGGATCACTAATTGCAATAGTTAAAGTGTGATTAGATTTGATCAGTCCTTAATTTTTATGCTTACGTATAAAATTAATTTCTAAGGTTGGATCAGCG
>JBPBQH010000102.1:0-7566 GCA_050954685.1 Janthinobacterium lividum
TATATGTCATGGCATAAAGAGTAACCAAACATATTAAGTAGCTCGTTAAGAAATGTAGAATAATTGAGATAAAAATTACTGCAAATATTAAACCTGATATAAGAATTATTACGTTTCCACCTAAGAGAAAGCCAAATAATACAGAAAAAAATCTAAATGATTCGTCATTTTGAAGTGAACTAATTTCGGTATTATCCGAACTATTAATTCCCGTCGGTGTGTTGCTGGTTCCTCCTTGTTGAGTACTAGACAATCCTTGATATATTGACGCAGTATCATCCATTACTCTCATACCCAAATAGTAACCTATTCGGCAATCAATACTATCCCAAAGTCCGTAAGACTCATAACCTGGTTGATAGTTAGAAGAGTCAAAAAAGCACAACCCTTGAGAGCCAGCTGCATTAAGAACAATCTCAGCCAGATCCGGCGTTATTTGACTAAGAAGTGGTAGCGCAATATCAAGCATACCATTATTAGTTTTTTGATTAGCATTTTGGTTTGTCAAAGGTTCGAAGCCAACAGCAAAATAAAATACTAATATAAGTTTTATTACGAAAGTTGCTACATTGTTCAGATCAGCATACTTATTATCCATTATTATCTTGAAGCCGAAAAGTATAACATAAATTACAAGCGCTGCTCCGATTGCTACTTTCAAATACTGTTGAAAAGCTGCAAATGGGTTTAGTAATTCTCTAGTAGCGTCTGATATACATCCATCAGTCCCATAGAATACGTTGTCTAAGCTTTCCTTCAAGCAATTAACCGCCATACCAGAGAAATTGAACGGCGATTGGCTCTTGGTGTGCCCATTAAGGCAAGAATTTCCTATCACCTGACAAACATTAGTACTAGAATCCACAGCACCTGCAGTAGTAGATGCTTTGCATGTAATTGGCATTTGCCCACGAGAAGTAGGCATCGTTAAACAAATGTAACTCCCTATTTGTGTGACAGATAATATAATATCCTTGAGCAAAATGTTTCCTCCTAGCGAAGGACTGGTGTTAATGTCTCCGAGAGTTTTTGATTCGCCAAGTTCTATCTTAATCGGATCACTACAAGGAGAAGAGCTTAAGGGAGGATTCTGAAAGCAAAACAAAATTTCGTTAGTTGTAGGGTCGCAGCCACTGACATATGTCATAGTGTCTATATTACCTATTAGATGACCATAAGCGGTGTCAGTTCTTAAATAGTCATCTGAAGAAGTGGTTGGCAAAGTGGAGCAAGACTCCCCGAAATTTGCCGCAATCTCACTAGCAGACACTAGTAGATATAATACTGTTAAGATTGCTGAAATTAAGCTCTTTCTCATTTTTTATCTTTTCCATCTTCAGATTTTGCTACCACTCTTTTACTCTCTCTGATAGAACTCATGGTAGCTTTAGTATCATTTGCGTCACTTACTTCAGCATTACGGGTTTCTAATAACTTCCTTGGCACTTCCGTTTTTTTGAGTACATCATCATTTCTGCGGGCAAAATCTTGCAGTTGTTTATTCGGTAAAGCTTTTATTAATGGTTGTCTGTACGTAGTACTTGCAGCACTCGATCTTTCTAATTGGGTAGTCAAAGCAATACGCTCCGAGGAACTACTTAAACTATTTGAGTTGATTTCTTTCTCCTCTGAAGGTAAAGATGGAGTTTCGCTAGTCTTTGTTAATTGAGAAGTGTCTTGGCTACTAGATTGCTTCTTGTCTGAAGGTTTTTGTCCATCCTGATCTGCTCTATCTGGTTGAGCTTGTTTTGTTTGTTGCTTTTCTCCTGTAACTGGTACAATTCCTGGACTTGTAAATATTGAGGAAGATCTGCTAGCTAATTCGTTATTCTGTTCATTATTTTGTACTGTTTTTGCTTGATAAGGTTTTTCTTTGTTAGTATTTCCTCCAAATTGCTGCACTGAAATATTATCACTTGATATATTGTTGTTACCTGCATTACTAGAAATTTTATCACTATTTCCTCTACCTTCTGAAGTTGTTTTGTCACCACTTTCTCTACTTCCTATTGCTGCTTCGTCGTTAGAATCTTTTCCTTTTGCTCCGCCCCCTGCTATATCTGGTCTACCTTTGCCAAGTGCACTCATAACTTTACCAGCTCCTTTAAAACCTCCTAAAGCTTTCATGCCTGCTTTAAATAAAGTTTGAGGACCTATTGTCGAGCCGCTCAATGATACCCCTTCAGTCATATCGGCAGCAAATTCAGATAACTGAGCGCTAAAATGGTACATTAAGTAGAGAGTGAAACAAGCAGTAATTAAAGCTAAAGTAATGTCCTTAATCTTGTCAAATAGAAGTGTAGTGGAGGTAAAAAATAGCGAAGGATTTGAAGATAGCGCCTTAAGAAATGGAAATTTTGAAACATATTGCTGAGTACTGGTTGTTGGCGTTGTCATACCTTCTAAAGTACTACTACTAAAATTATATAGTGATGCTATCGGGTTATTTAACATATAGCCAAGACTATTTTGGCAGCTGCTGACATCGTCTTGTGAATCATAATTATCCCAATTATTATCAATATAAAATATTTGAGTGGCTCTATTATTACTGTTAACAGTAGCAGAAACATATTTACACTGGCCATAAAAGCCGACATCATAAATTGAGAACATAGTAACAATGAAAGCTACTACAACCATAGGTTGCAGCATAAATGATATTAATAGTTTAACCCAGGCCTCGAAAAATTTTTTAGTATAATCAAATAATAGCATTGGTACGAATATAGGAGATAATATGCCCAGTATTGTTATCGAAATAGTACAAACCACCATAGAATTAATTAGATATGCGCTGACTGAAATAACCAGTAGAGGATACATTACTGCAAGGGTTACTAACATCATGTTACCTGAAATAACTGCGGGTATTAGTAAGTAATAATAAGGAGGAATAGAGAAATTGAAAAAATCAAAGTGTGCAAAATCATGATTCCGAGATTGATTTTCGACTATCATAGTTTGAAGCATATCAAGCCCTAAGTAGTGACTCACTCTGCAATCTAGAGAATCCCAAATTGCTATATATTCAAAACCGCTACTATATGAATCAATATTGTTCGCTGATAATGCAGAAGCAGTAAAATTACACAAGTTCGATACTCCAGCATTTATTACCCAAGCTGCTATTTGTTGAATACCTCCAAGCATAAAGGGAAAAGCCAAACTGCTCATTCCATCAAATCTACCCGAAGAACTTGAAGAATTTATATTAATTCCTATAGAGAAATATGTAACGAAAATAATTTTAAGAGCGAAGATTATTAGCTCATTTTTTGGCGGTACTTCGCCCCTTAGTAATATTTTAAAACCAAAAAATATTACGTATATAGCTAATAACGCAGATACAGCTTTATGCATGTTACTTTGAAACTGAAAGAGAGTAGTGTTTTCTTGTGTTGGAGATCCGTTAGACTCGGATACATCTGAACTTCCTAAAGCCAAATTTGTTGCCATTTCTTTTATGCATTCGATCAGAGGTGAGGAAATGACAATTCCTGTTTTAGAATTTTCATACGCCGTCTGGTAGCAACCTTGTGAATTAGTAGGATCCATAAAGCTTGCATATTGTGACTCTGGATAAGGTTCCTTAATATATTTACACCCTACCGGAATCCAGTCAAAGGCGAGGGTGGTAGTTGCTACGCATAATCTATCATCTTCTTTGACAATTTTCCAAGGGACTATTGGTAATATTCCTACGTCCACCATTATACCACTATCTCCTTCTCTTTGATCGAGAAATGGTATATGGTATGTACTTTCATCAATTGACCATTGACTTTTAATATTATCCCAGGGGTCATCCCCCGTAACCATTGATTCTCCGATTGCGATTACCGAATTAGCTACCGCCTCAGCTCTAGCTACAGTAAGTAGTATATTATTACACAATCCAAATGTTATTTTTTGATCTGTATAGTCTATCCTATTATCTCGTAGACAAGATCCTACCAGATAATCTAGGTTATCATCATTTATTTTTAACTTTAGTACAGTGTTTGCATATGTTCCAGGTGCAACAATATTAGCAATAAGGAAGGTGAAAAAAGGTGCAGGTATGCAAGTATGGGAGAACTCTGATCTTAATAGATCCCCTACTCCTTGCGTTTCGCAGGTTATATTATCTAAAGTATTTATAATAGTATCTTCAGTAGTTGCGATATCATTAGCAAAGGTTTGGGTTGCGGAGACAATTTTTAGAGTTAATGCGATTAATAGTAACTTAGTATATTTAGTCACTTTCACAAATCATTCACTTCTTCATAAAATACTGGTAGCCATCTTTCAGGATCGTCCCCTTGTTCTTTTCTCACCTTGTCCAGTAGCCTTACAGTTTCAGCTCTTCCCGAGAGGACATTGATTACATTATTCATGCCAGATAAATTTATTTTAGCTACGACAGCATTTACCCCTTGTTTTATAAGAAAATATCTTGACGCTGGATCTGTAGTTTTAATTAATAAATATTCGCGCTGACTTAGCATAAAAGCACTCCTATAAATTTCGGTCGCTTTTAAATTTGGTAAAAATATTTGTGTTGCAGTTTGCTGAATTAAAGTGTCACTAATCCTACTTTTAGCTGCATCCTCAACGCTTTGAGTAGCAAAAATAACAAAAGTATTTAATTTCCTCAGTACCTTTAGCCAGTCCTTAATTTTGGGAGCAAATACTGGATTATCTATTAAAGCCCATGCCTCATCTAACACTATCATAGTTTGTGATCCATCAAGCGAAATGTTGATTCTATGAAAAATATATAACAATACTGGTGCCAAACTTGTGTTATCCTTTAATAGCTCGGCCATTTCAAATCCGAAAACCCTTGCATTTTGCAAGTCAATATTGTCGTGTTCGTTGTCAAATATTTTTGCGTAGGCTCCTTTTCCATGCCACATTGCAATTCTGCCTGCGATAGTTCCTGGACCATCAATTCCCAAAAAAGGTACTATATTACTCAGCTTTCTATCGTTTTTATTTAGTCTAAAATTACCTTCTATAGCTTGTGATAATAATTTAATATCATCAGCAGTTATAGTTTCACCATTTGAAGTTATCAGTACTTTAAGCCATTCCATCAGAAAACTTCTGTTATCACCATTATCTTCTAAAAGTAGAGGATTAAAATTACATTTTGTGCCTGGATCTATTATGGTGTACACTCCTCCTAGTGCCCTGATAAATATTTCTGCTCCACGATCTTTATCGAAAAAGAACATTCTAGGTCTAAATTTTTGAGCTTGAGCGCACAGAAAATTCATAAGAACTGTTTTACCTGCGCCTGTAGGCCCTATGATTAATGTGTGTCCAACATCTCTTACGTGAAAATTAAAATAGAATGGTGTTCCTGAAGTAGTATCTAGGATAGTTACGTATTCTCCCCAATGATTATTGTAAATTTTACCTAGTGGATAATTATGCATGGAGGCAAAACCTGCCATGTTCAAAGTATTTATAGTAGATTTTCTGATTATGTAGTCTATATTACCAGGCAGTTGTCCCCAATAACTAGGTTCCATATTCACTTTTTCTCTAACTGGTTGTATTCCGCTGTTTGAAAGTTCAACTGAAGCTATAGATAGTACATTTTCGAGTGATTTGAGGTCATCTTCGATACAAAGAATTGAAAAATGATGCTCACCAAAACTAATATCTCCACTAGTAGCCATATTTAATGCTTCGGTAATTTCGATAATTTGACTTTGTAAAGCCTGATCTTGAGTTTGGATCATTCTATTTTGCTGCAGACGCATCTTACTAATAGCTACTGTCCTATTAGCGAATACAAAGCTCTGAGTCATTACAAATTCAAACGGCATTTGTAAAAAGCCATCAAATGCTCCTGCAGCAGTATTTGGCCCATATTCTAAAATACTTACTATACCAGCATATTTTTTTCCTGCTGGTCCTCTTGCCTCGATGGATCTTGAGCCGAAGAAAAGTCTATGATTAGGAATATATTTATCTATAGTGGCTCTTGGGACCATTACTGGCATATTTTGTCCGCAGTTGGCAATCATTCCTAGAAATTCTAGGATCTCACAATAATGACCGTTTTCAGTTTGTATAGTTCCAAGTATTCTTGCATCATAATCTCTGAAAGTATTTTGCACTCTATTAGACATTTCAGTAAGATTTTCTTTCATCTCACGCATGTCATTTTCCCATACGCTTTTGTTCGATTTTTGTTTCAATTTTTTATAAAAATACTCAACAATCGCTGCTCCAGCTTTATCTGGCTTATAGAGAATACTAATATATAGCTCATTAAAAAATGACTCAGCTTTTGAATGTTTTTCTTGCCATTCCTTGGTTAAATAAGTAATGAAATCATATGAAACTTTTACGGTAGGATCAAAGCTATAATCTTCAGTTTCTTTAGCTATAGTTTTACGCCTTCTTATTGTATGAAAATATATAGTAATATTGCCTGATGCCATATTCTTTAGTAGGGAGTTGCGTATGTTCTTCCTGATATCTAAATCTTCATCATCTGCTGTTTCAAAAGAAAAGCCACCGACCTTAATTACTTGAAGTAATTCGTTGCTTTTAGTTAAGATAGTATTATCGTCCCAATGACACTTGTAAGGAATGAAATGAGATACAGGTCGCTCTTTTTTAGCTTTATTCTCTTTGCTAGCTGCAGTCCTGGCAAGTTTTATCATGTTTTACTTTTCTCAAATATTATAAGAATTTGCGCCGTAAAATCCTTTGTTAGGACAGTTATTACACCTTCCTGCTTTATTTAGATATAATTCCATAAATCTCGGTTCCTTGAAGCACAAAATATAACCTACTAGATGAACGCAACACGCGATGAATATAATTTTGATACTAGAACTTTGAATAAACAATAATATAGAGACCATCATATTTAGTATTGCGAATTGTATACTGACTCCAAAAATTAATGTAGGTCTTGTTAAACCGACAAATAATGGATCAGATGCTAACTTTCCAGACATAAAAAATTCCTTCCAAATCTATATTACAATTCTAGTTGAAATTGACTAATTAAATCAAATTTATAATAGAAACTGTGATTAATGTTTTAAAATTATGATACAAATCCATCTCAAATACGAAATTTTATTTATACTGTTAAAGATAATATTTAAGGGCGATGGCAATCTTGGGCGACATTATAGAACGCAGGGTGCTTTCGCATAAAAGTGTACTTTGCTTGCGGGAAGAAATTTTATAAGCTTAATATGACAAATATTATACGATCAAGATACATTACTAAGTTTTCAGCTTAAAACTCATTAGATAAACTTTATTCTTCTTCTTTATGATTTTTAAAAATACTTAATAAAATTGCATCTGGAACAGTCGCATTGACAAAATGTACTATGTTAGCACTATTTTCTATGGAGCTTACAGCTGCCTCAATTAGGCTCATCATTTTTTGGTCGAAATCTGGTTTATTCAAAATATTATATAAAGTTCTTGTATCTTGAACCTTAAAATCTTCTCTACTTCCTTCATTATTCATAAGTATTAAGTGATCAGCGTCTAATGAAGAAGAAATTATAGAAGCAGTTAAGTTTACATCAAGCAAGT
>JBPBQH010000005.1:0-7551 GCA_050954685.1 Janthinobacterium lividum
AGCATGGGTTGGTTATGAGGAAAAACCTAATATTACTAGTAAAGAAACTTGGCTAAAAACGGATTATGTAGATAAGAAATTTATCAATCTAGCTAAAAAAATGGGTTATTTAATAGGAGCCTACGATTCATACCATACGATGCAACCCCCAGAAAAAGTTGATTCTTATAATACAGACTTCGGTACAGATTTTTATACCAAAGGATGTGTACGTAATAAAGACGGTAAAATTGCCAGCGGCTTTGCTGGTCGCGGCTGTAGTGTAAGTATGACGGCACTTGAGCAAACCGGCAACTTTATAATTAATGATAGAATCAAAAAATTTAAAGCAGATGGTATAAATTCTTATTTTCTTGATTGTCATGGAATGCTTGAAGGATATGACGATTATGATCTTGCCCACTCTCAAACTATTTTGACTGATATTGCTATACGTCTAGGGCATCTTAAGTATTTGTCTGATCAACATCTAGTATTGGGATCCGAAGCTGCAACTGCGTACGCTATACCTTTTTTAGCCTTCTCACATGGAAATTTTGGCACTTTGTTTAATATTCACTATCGTTTTATGAAGGATAAAAACTTATATGGAGGATGGGGCCCTGCAAGAAAACCTGCAATATTCTTTAAGTCTATCAAAGCAAATGACAAGTACGCTATGCGTTATGACCCGCAATATCGTTTACCTATGTTGCAAGCAGTGTTTCACGAATCTATTGTCACAACCGATAGGTGGGACACCCCATTGACAAAATTTACTAACCTTTATACCGATAGATTTATATTAGAATTTATTTACGGCGTTCCATCAATATGGAATCTGGACATAGCGACTGTAAGAGGATATAAGAATATATTACAGCAGCTAGTAAAAGAATTTACTCCGTTGCATCGCAAAATTATGACAGAAGAATTAACTCATTTTGAATATTTATCACTAGATAGGTTAATTCAGAAAACCATGTTTGGAGATAACAAGGTTATCATGATAGGTAATCTTAAAAACGAAGCATTTGAGGATATTCCAGCAAAATCAATTAAAATCTTTTTACCTGATACTAATGAGGTAAAAATTATTACTCCAGAAAAGCTTCGATCCTTTTAGTTTTTAATCCTGAAACTTTTCCTGTGGTACATCGACAAACCATGACTTCTAATGGCTTTAATATGTTCTTTAGTTCCATAGCCTAAATTTTTACGCCATGAATATAGGGGAAATTCTTTGTCAATTTCTGCCATCAAACAATCCCTAGTAACTTTAGCTACTATTGACCCAGCAGCAATTGAGTGAGATAAGTTATCACCATTAATTATGCTTATATAATTCTTTTGATCATGAAATTTCATATCACCATCTATAAGTACTATACTCGGTCTCATCTCGAGATTCTGCACTGCTATGACACAAGCCTTTTTTGTAGCCTGCAAAATATTTATCTCGTCTATTTCGTCATTCCAGACAATACCGATAGCCCAGCAATATCTCCTAATAATCTCTTGATATAGTATCTCCCTCCTTTTTTTAGATAATAATTTAGAATCTTTAATCCCTGGGATTAAGTTTTTCTGGTCAATGATAACTGCTCCAGCTATTACAGGACCCGCTAGAGGTCCTCTACCAGCCTCATCAACCCCTGCTACTAAATAATTTTTATATTTTAGTTCAAAACTGAGGTCAGATATCATGTTTGATATCTCATTGCTTGAATTTGCGCTAGCCCAGCTGCAACTGCCGTTTCTGCTCTCAATATATATGTGCCTAAACTCACAGAATAGGAGTGAGAATGATCTGCAAGACCTTGAAGCTCTAAATTTGAAAACCCTCCCTCTGGGCCTATAACTAATAAAGTCGGCTCTGCATAAATTGGAATTTTGGTAATCAAATTCTCCTTATTTTCCCGTTCGTTTGCATATATTATTTTGCTACTAGAAAAATTTTCCAGAAGGTTTTTAAGATCAGTTACGTCATGTAACTTTGCTACATTGGTTCTCTTTGATTGTTCAGTAGCTTCTATTATAATTTTAAATAGGCGTTCACTATTAATTGACCGACTTTGTGATCTTTCAGCCGATAGCGGTATTATATCAGTTATACCCAACTGAACTGCCATATTAATGGCTTCTGACATTCTGTCAGGCTTAATAATACTTAAAGCTAATATTGTTTTAGATTCAATATCAGGTTTCTTTAAAAACTTTATTATATTGACTAGCAAGCTTTTTTTATTAATCTCCTGCAATTTACATAAATATTCACCATCGTTCTGATTAAATGCTTGGAACAACTCACCTATCCTCAAACGCAAGACACTTTTCAAGTAATGTCTTTGCCCATCTTCAGTAGCGAAAATTTTGTTTTCGTATAATATCTTATCAATGTATACTCTGTTTAAATTACGAGTGTTTAAATTACGAGATTTCATTTTAATATTTTAATGGCAATTTAATGAGTAATAATATAATTCTTAAAGATAAAAACAAAGATAAAGATAAAAAGGAAGCAAAAGCTAAAGAAATTGGCGGATACAAGGGTTCTGAACCGACGAGGTACGGTGATTGGCAGCACAAAGGCAAAACTACTGATTTTTAATTTACTAAATCAAATTGCAATAATTTAGCATTCTGCTAGTAGCTTGAATATCTTAATTTACTAACTATATATTTCTGATGAAGCAAAATATGTAATTTTCCCTCTTAAATATGCTAATGTTTATGCCATCGAAAGACTTTGACAATTTATCTGGCAAAATTCTTATAGCTAGTCCTTATGTACTTTATGAAGATATATTTCATAAATCCTTGATCTATATGATATCACATACTGAGAATGGTTCAGTTGGGGTTATTGTAAACCATCCTATAAACCAAGTACCTGTCAAAATCCTTCTTAAGGCATTTAACAGTAACCTAGCTGACAATACAGAAGAAACTTCGGTGCCTATATATCTTGGGGGACCTATAGAACTCGATAAAGCAATCTTGTTACATTCGGATGATTATGATAAGAAACCACTCTTTCAACTTCAGAACAATCTAGCAGTTAGTTCTAATCCAAAGATCATAGGAGATATAATCCAAGGAAAAGGACCTTCTAATAGCTTGTTTGTGGTAGGTTATACTGTGTGGAAAAGCGGTGAACTCGAGACAGAAATTGGTAATAATTTTTGGATCGCCTCAGAATGTGATCAAGGCTTGATATTTGCCCAAGAAAATGACAATAAATGGCAAATGGCACTAAAGAAACTAGGTATAGAGAATTCTCAATTTTCATCGCTATTGGGGCATTGTTAGATTTTTAATCATATGCTTCTCATCCCTTTTCGCTGGACATGCTCTTGATATACCGTATCTTGGAAAAGACCTGCTATCCTTAGGTGGTATAATAATTTGTTCTTGTAGGTAAGGCTGATGGTATTATAATCGTCCGTTGTTTAATGCTACTGCTTAAGATATTGAACAAGGAAGTATCAAATTTATTTTTTTAATTAAGAAAAGTTTTTTGGTAGTGTTCAAATAAATTAGTAGTAATAACAGTAAACAATATTATATTGTAATATGTAGATACTAATTTCAAAGGAGTTTTAAAATGGAAGATAATATTGCTAAAGTTCTTAATAATTTAATCAAAACATCTAGAGATGGCGAAGAAGGTTTTCGCACTGCTGCAGAAAATGTTACCAACCAAGAGTTAAAGACTATTCTTCTAGATAGAGCAGAAGGCTGCAACCATGCGGTTCTGGAGCTTCAGAAGTATGTTACAAACTATACCGATGCTAATGAGGTTGAAGAAGGCGGAACTATACTTGGAGCAATTCATCGCGGATGGCTTAATCTCAAATCTATGATAACTGGTGATAATGATCAGGCTATCCTAGCGGAGTGTGAACGCGGCGAGAGTGTAGCTAAGGAACAATATGCAATGGCTTTGGAGCAAGATTTGCCTGAGAATATCCATACTCTAGTGAAACATCAATATGACGGCGTGCTTAAAAACTACGACTTAGTACGTTCACTATCGGCTAAATTTGGGTCAAACTAATTAAGGTACGTCTAATAATTGTATGTGAAGACTTAGGAAACACAGACAATTCCGTACAATAGGAGTTGCTAAGTCTTCGCTAATAGCGTCAATAATATTTTTAGACTAAGGCTATACCTGTACAATGCGATAACTAGTAGAAATGTTAATTTTAAGAGCATAACTAATAGCTTACTTCTGATATACCGCAAGAAGTAAACACAAAATAATACAAAATATTAAGCTAAGTTGTGCAAAGCCGTACTAGGAGAAAGACTACCCTAATTAAAATATATCCCAAAGATTGATCGCGAAGACAGGTAGTGTACTAGATGAATTAAGAAGAAGAGTATCTTATAAGAGTAGTCACTCTATCATTTTATGTTATATGTACTTCCGCAATCGGCTTTTCGATGTTCTCTTTCTTGGTAATCCAAACAGCATTATTACCTATCTGCTATTTTACTGAAGTTACTCTGTAAGTTATTCTGCTAAAAAATATAATTCTAATCCGCTATTATAATATAACCTATTTGCACTAAATAAAATGTAAGCTAGCTCAACTTATTGTTGCCAAAGGGACACTAATATTAAATTTTAGCTTTAAACGCCTTAATCTTCTGGTAGACTTAGTAGTTATATCTTGATTGCCATTTTTTAGCGTTATAGGATAAATTTACTAAAAAATAATTAGCTTAAGAGGATAATTTATGAATTTCTTGAATTTTCAATTTGAAATAGATCGTGATTTTGCGTGGCGCTTATTGCTAACTTTGTGTCTAATCAGCGTAGTGACTATATCAAGTGATTATGCATTTGCTGATGATACTACTAACGACGTAATTGGAAATACACTATGCAGGCTAGTAAGTAATTTATCTGGCGGTATAGCTAGAGCTATTGCTGCTTTGGCTATATTTTCAGTCGGTGTAGGCTTGTTCTTAGGCAAATTAAACTGGGGCATTGCTGCTGCTACTGCTGCAGGAGTTGGTATAATATTCTCTGCTCCAAAATTAGTAGCTTTTTTATCTGGCGATACCGCAGACGCTACATGTACAACAACAACAACGTCGTAAATCTTTGAGCAAAACTTGCGTAAACTTAATTCCCAGTAGTAACAAGTATATCATAAGATTTGTTACTACTATCCCCCTTGCTTCTATAAAATTAAACTCAAACAATCTTCAAATAATAGTGTACTAAACCACACAAATATATCATAATAGCTTATTTGTGGCTTATTGAGCAAAAGTTAAAGTATTTACAGTCATATTTTATAATGTCATACATATCCCATATTCTGCTGTTGTTGAGCTTTTTTTGTAACCTTGTCGCGCATGTATATGCCGGGGAATCGCCCAAAATATTGGTGACTCCATATCGCATTACATATTTTGAGTTTTTCGATAAGTTTAAGATTATTGGCCAAGGGAAGTTTTATCAAAGTAAATCTTATACAGCTAACATCGATGGTAAAATAGACTTCAGCCTACCTATAGCAGGTAAAGTTACTAAAGGGCAAGTTATTGTAGAAATTGATAGAAACGCTGCTGCTGCTAATAAGGTTAAAAGTGAGTCAGCTTATAAGACTGCTCAATTTGCTAATATACGTAATGAAACTTTATTTAAAAAACTTTTTATTAGCAAAGAAGCCCTAGATGCTTCAAAATTGAAGCTTTATAGTGCCTCAGTAGACTTAACTAGAGCCATAAATGATTATGAAAATTCAATAATTATTGCACCATTTGACGGAGAAATTGGAGTGATAAAGGCAAAAGCTGGACATAATGTCCATAGAGGAGATTTTTTATTTAGTATAATAAATCGAGACAAAATGATTGCAACATTTGAACTACCAGAGATATTACATGGAAAAGTTTCTACTAAAACTCAAGTATTGTTGAGCGATAATAACGAGAACCAATCATTAGGTGAAATTACCTCAATTAGTCCTTACTTATCCGATCAAGGTACTTTTACTGTAGAGGTCGTCACGTCTCAAAATAATAACTTCATTCATGGCAGCTATTTGCGCGGAGAATTCATAATAAATAAGCATTGGGGGTTGGCTACGCCAGAACGAGCAATCCTCAAAAATGATAAAGAAAATTTTATCTATTTAATAGATTTAGAAAATGTAGTCAGAAAAAAACATATTAAAATTGGAACTCGTACTAACAATATGGTTGAAATTATATCTCAAGAAATCCACGATGGTAATTTAATCGTATTCGAAGGATTGACTAAAGTAAATGACGGCACTCTGGTCAAATTATTGGATTAAAAATGTTCTTATCAGAAGTTTGTATTAAAAGGCCAGTGCTAACAATTGTAATGAGTTTAATAATAATTACAATTGGTCTAGTTTTCTTGAAAAAACTGCAAGTCAAAGAATTACCTGATGTTAGCTCACCTGAAATCACGATTAGCTCTTTCTACTTAGGTGCCGATGCTTTTTATATGGAGAATAATATAACTACACCCATAGAAAAGGCATTAAAAAATATTAAAAATCTAGAATCAATGAGCTCAAAAAGTAGCAATAATAATAGCTATATTACTATGTTATTTAGCGTCTCAAGCGATATCGATGTTGCCCTAAATGATGTTCGCTCAAAAATTTCTGAAATTAGCTATATATTTCCTGAAAATATGAGGCTACCTGCAACTTCAAAATCTAATTATGACGGTTTTCAGACATTTTGGTTGACTATTAGTTCTAGCACTCATGATGAAATAACATTGACAAAAATTACACGCGAAATCCAAAATATATTAGAAAGACTACCAAGTGTTGGCATAGCTAATATTTATGGTGGCAAGTTTTATACAATGCGTATAGAGCCTTCTCCTATCAAAATGCAGCAATATAAAATTGCTCCTACCGAAATTGAAGATGCAATAAAAAAACAAAACCGTGACTATCCAGCTGGTCTTATCAAAACTGGATTTCGTGACTTTACGTTAAGACTTAAGGGAACACTTAGTACACCAGAGGAATTTGATAATATTATATTAGATACTAAAGACGGGAATATATTAAAATTACGGGACGTAGCCAAAGTCTATTTAGCTCCACTGGAAGATGATAATATTTTCAGGTACAATGGTAAAAAGACTATGGCCATAGGATTTACCAAACAATCTAAATCTAACTTGATCGAGCTTTCAAAAGAAATAAAAGAAAAACTTATTGATATTAGAAAAGATATCCCAAGTGACTTAGAAATTAATATTGCTTTTGATGACTCTATCCCCGTAAATTCTTCAATAAGAGCAGTATTTTTTGCAATAGCTGAAGCTGTTATATTAGTAGCACTAATAATTTATCTATTTTTAGGCTCTCTAAGAATTACCCTTATACCACTCTTAACCATCCCAATCTCATTGATTGGCACTTTTAGTATTATGTATTTGATGGGCTTTTCTATTAATATTTTTACTTTGCTTGCTATGGTCCTAGCTATTGGTTTAGTAGTTGATGATGCAATAGTTGTTCTTGAGAATATTTTCAGACATTTCAAATCCAAAAA
>JBPBQH010000103.1:0-7508 GCA_050954685.1 Janthinobacterium lividum
GGAAAAAGATAGAAGGCCCCTTCTGGAGTAAAACATTCTATTTCTTTGACTGAAGTCAAAATGGATACAGCTAGATCGCGTTTTTTTTGAAAATTTGTCGCATTAATTTTTACATAATGTTGCGGACCATTTAAAGCCTCTAAAGCTGCAATTTGACTAATAGATGCTGGATTAGATGTACTTTGAGATTGAATTATTGTCATCGCTTTGATTAGTTGGCTAGGTCCCACTCCGTAACCAATGCGCCAGCCAGTCATGGAATAAGATTTAGATACTCCATTGATTATAAAAATTCTATTTCTTAAATCGGGAGCAACTTCTGCTAGCGTATTAAATTCGAAATTATCATAAATTATATGTTCATATATGTCGTCTGACATTACATGAATATTAGGATATTGCCTCAACATATTAGCAATATCTACCAATTCCTCTTTGCTATATGCAGCTCCTGTAGGATTACTAGGTGAATTTAAAATAAGCCACTTCGTTTTTGTAGTGATTATTTTTTGAAGATGATGAGCAGTAAGTTTGAAATTATCGATCATTTCACAATTTGCAAAAACTGGTTCTCCTCCGGCCAGATATACTATATCTGGATAGGAAACCCAGTATGGGGCAGGTATTATAACTTCATCTCCTATATCTAAGGACGCCATAAATAGATTATATATAACTTGCTTGCCTCCACAGCTGACAATTATCTCATCTAAATTATATTCTAACCGATTTTCGCGCCTGAATTTAGCCTGTATAGCTTCTTTTAGTAAAGGCATACCATCTACGTTAGTATATTTAGTGAATCCTGCTCTGATGCCTTCAATCGCAGCTAGCTTGATATTTTCAGGAGTATCAAAGTCTGGCTCACCAGCTCCAAGAGAAATTATATTTCTACCTTGCTTTTTAAGTTGGGCAGCTCTTTGCACTACTGCAAGGGTAGGAGATGGTTTAACCCTATTAAGACGCTTAGATATTAATGACATAAACTTAGGTATCCTTAATGTTTTAATTTTAACTTAAATGACCATTTGTAATTGATACGGAACGAATTATATGAGAACATATTCGTAAAATCAATTTAAGTATTAAGCCAGTATGCTAGCTACGAAAATAATATATGGGATTTACAACTCTGTTAAAAATATATTGAAATCTGCCTATAATTTTTTAACCAACTTTTCAGGATGGTACAAGGATAATTTGTTAGCTATTAAAGAAAACTTTGCAGAAATTAAATATAGATTTCACAATTTAAGTGAATCAAATCTGAAACTTGGAATTTATCACTTGACTCAACAAAACTTAACAGACGCGGTAATAAGATTTAAACTGATAGATAAATTCATAAAACCTGGCGATAATCTAGCTAATTATTGGTTAGGATGGAGTTACTTTCTTAAAAATGATATTAATAAAGCCCTCTATCACCTCGGTAGAGCAGGTAAGGAAGACAATGTAGGACTTGAATATTTTGCTCGCAATTACTCTAATTGCCAAGAAATTCCAGAAGCTATATGGCAGCAATATAGAAATATAATAGCCGACAAATGGGCCAATATTAACATTTTAGAAAATAAAGAAACATACCTGCCTTCTTTATTTGCCCAGTATATTTTAAAAAATATAAATAATTTGCCCGATAATTACAATATTCTTGAGATTAGTACCAGTATAGGTATGATAGGGGGCGAAATGAGAAAAAGATTTCCTGAAAATTTTACACTAACTGGAATTGAAGCATCAGAAAACATGCTAGATATAATAAAAGCAAATAATAGCTTCAACGATAAGATATATGATTATTTGATTCATAGTTCATCGCAGAATTTTGTCGCAAATTATTCAAATATTCAAACTCCAGAAAAAAAATTCGATATCGTGATTAGCTTTCTTGGGCTTTCATTTACTAGTACACCAGATAAATATTTAAATTTCATTTATTCAATTTTAAGATATGATGGATATGTTGCTATTTGCTTTGCAGCTGGAAGTACTACTTTATACTCTACCAAAAAAAAGGAGTTTGTTTTTGATAGAGCAACTATCGAAGACTCAGTTACAGCAGAAAAATTGAGTTTATTAGAATTTAGAGAAGTAATACTAGGAATAAATAATAAATACTATATATATATACTTAAAAAATTATAGTTTTACGATGATGAGACCAAGATGAGACCAACAAAAATTTTTACAATCATTACGTTAGTCGTTTGTTCCTCCTTAAATTCATTGGCACTAGATATTGAAAATGAGAAGGAAGGATACAAATATACTTATAATATCGAGGAAGAAGATGCAGAAGCATATGATCCTTACGAAAAATTAAACCGCAAAATTTTTGCCTTTAATGCAGTATTAGATCATTTCACGTTAAGACCAATTGCAGTATTTTATAAAAATGTTACTAATGATTATACCAGGGATAGAGTTAGAAGTTTTACTGATAATATCAATATGCCACTGACTTTCGTCAATCAAATTCTTCAAATGAATTTTAATAAAGCCTCAAGAAGTTTTTGGCGTTTTGCAATTAATACTACCCTAGGTGTCGGTGGATTATTTGATGTAGCAAGCAAAGTTGGCCTTAATTATGATCGTCAAACTTTCGGTGGCACACTTGCATATTATGGTGTAGGACCAGGACCTTATTTAGTAATACCGTTTTTTGGCTCAAATAATGCAAGAGATGTTACTGATTCGATTATAACCAATGATGCTCTTAATCCTATAAAATACAAATTGCATAAAGACTTTAAATTAGCTCTTACAGGCACGAAATTAATACATGATAGAGCAGCAATATTGCCCTTTTCAGACCATGTAGAAAAAGATTCTGCTGACCCATACGTTGCGATTAGAAGTGCTGTCCATCAAAACCGTGAGTCTAAAGTAGAATATCCAAGCGGATTTAAATATCCCGAAACGTCCAATCCATAATTAGAAGGTTATTAATGAAAAAAATTATTATTTTACTTGCAATATTAGCAATTCCTACTACTTTTGCGGATAAATCTAGTCTCAATATAGAACAATATGTAAGTAGCATAGTTGATGAGGCTTCAACCTTATTGAGCAATGATAAGATATCTGAAGCTCAGAAGATCAGCAAATCTAGCGACTTAATGGCTCAAAATTTAGATCTGAATTGGATGGCAAGATATTCTCTAGGACGCCATAGAAAAGATTTTAATTCCGCGCAAATTGACCAATTCACTAAAGTATATTCTATTTATATAATTAAAACTTACTCGGATCTAATCCGTAACTATAAAGGCCAGAAAGCAGTAATTAAAAAAGTAGTGCAACTAGTTGAAGGTAAAGAATATATTGTGAAAACTGAGGTTATACAAAGTGGTCAATCACGCATCAGTGTGGATTACTTAGTGCATGATGTAAATCAAAATAGCAAAGGCAAACCAGCTTTAAAAATTTCTGATATAATAACTGAAGGTGTTAGTGCTATTCACTCTCAGCAGCAAGAATTCAATAGCGTGATAAATAGTAGAGGTTTTGATGCTTTAATAACCGAATTAAAGCAAAAGAGCTAATTACAATCAAAAGCAGGAGAGTTGCTAGCTATAATCACTAGCAATTCTTCTATAAATCTTCCTTGTTTTCTTTTTTATCTTCGCTACTATTTAGTCCACTTTTAAAGGCTCTAAGCCCTTTACCCAGGTCGGCCATAACCTGAGGTAGCTTTCCAGCACCAAACAGCACCAATATTATTAGCAATATTATTAATAAGTGACTGAAACTCATTCCCATAAACGATTCTTATATTGTATGTATTATTAAAATAACCATATTTATACTATCAATCTAGTGAAATCTATCTTGTGAAATTAATATTTCAGTATTGATTTTATTATCTTGGTTTAAATTTGAAAATTATTTGAGAATAGTGGTGACCCCTACGGGAATCGAACCCGTGTTTACACCGTGAAAGGGTGTCGTCCTAACCGCTAGACGAAGGGGCCTGAATGTTCAGGTAATAAATAAGCATGTGTTCTAAGTCAACTTTATACATATATATTACAAATTTTGCAAGCACCAATTTTATTTAGTGCTAAGATTTAATAAATATATAGCTAATCCTGGATAAAAGTGTTATGAATGAGTATTATGACATATTCAAAAGATTTCAGAGAGAAAGTCCTTAAAACGAAGGTAAGAGAGAGATTAAGTATAGCAAAAACAGCTAAGCGATTTGGTATAGGGACGACAACACTAGTAAATTGGCTTAAAGGTAAGCTAGCCAAGAATGAAAGGAACAAGCCTGCAACAAAGATAGATATGGAAGCTTTGGTAAGGGATATCAAGGAATATCCCGATGCGTATAGCTACGAGAGGGCTAGGAGATTAGGCTGTAGTAAGAATGGAGCATGGTATGCTCTAAAAAGGCTTGGGGTTACATATAAAAAAAGCATTGAAGCATCCAAAGGCGAAAGAAGAAGACAGACAAAACTTCTGTCAGAGAATTAAAGTCTATCAAGAGCAAAACAAGCCTATAACTTATGTTGATGAGAGCGGTTTTTCGGACATGATATGCCAAGAACATACGGTTATGCCCCTAAGGGCCAAAAATGTTACAAGACACATGATTAGGGGTGCACGCGGTAGACTAACGCCATAGGAGCTTCGATAGTAAGCAATTGACTGACGGTAAGCTTATTTGATCGAACTCATTAATACGGAAGTCTTCAACAGCTGGGTTGAACAAGACCCTATTACTTAAGCTACCGCAAGGAACTGTCGTTGTTATAGATAACCCTGCTTTTCATAAAGGTTCTACAATGCAAGAACAGATAAAACAGCAGGTCACATTCTTGAGTATCTCCCTCTTTATAGCCCTGATCTTAATCCAATCGAGCATAAATGGGCACATAGCTAAATATTTAAGACGTAAACATTCTTGTGACATTGATTCTCTTTTTAGACACTTTTGTACCTAACATTTTTATCCAGAATTAGCTATAGAATTATTTTCTACTTAGCTTAGCAATGTTTGCCCACTTTTCCTACCTATAGCACTTATTATTTTTTTCTTAATATTGCCTTCGGCTTTTCAGTTTTTTCTATAAATGTAATTTGTTTGTCAGTTACAATGTAAGTATCTCCACAACAAGTAACATTGATATAATTCACATTTTTCAATCCTTTAGTAATAGTGCTTTCGATTAGCATGTTACTACTATGCTCGAATTCAAAATTATAAATATTTGCATTACTTGCAACAATACTTAGTACAAGACCGTGCGCTTTTTTGCTTATCATAGGCTGTAAGAATTGTATTGATTTACCAGATCTATTATCTTTAGTGAGATCTATGCTAGCTAGCCATTTGACTTTTCCTGTATTAGTACTAATAGCAGATACTTGCTTAGCATTATTCGTAATGAATAGACTATTCCCCTCGATTGCCATTGACTGGACATCACTTGCTTGTATTTGCCACAGTATCTGACCAGTTGAGAAATCAACCTTCGCAATAATTCCTGCACTACTTGCTATATATACGTTATTACCTTCGATAACAGGAGCACAAGAACTAGTAACTGGATCAAAATTTGGTAAGCTAATATTGCCGCTATTGCTGTTCCTTTGAGATAAGTTTAAATTCCAATTTTCCTGACCATTCTTAGCATTGAGAGAAATGACCTGACCAGAGCTGTAACTTACTAATATGTTTGAATTATAAAGAATTGGTCCAGTATAGGTGCTAGAAGTCAATGTCTCGAACATACCTTCATGCTGCCATATAAATTTACTATTATAGAAATCATAGGCATATACTTGATTACTTATAGTCTGGATAAATACAGTATGCTGATCAAGCATAATAGGTTTTATCCTTATAATATCCGAGAATTCTTTTCTAAAAAGTTCATGGCCTGTCTTACTATTTAATACTATCAAAAATCTCGAACCGTTAGTAATGAACAATTTATCGCTATTGTAGGCGATGCCTCCACCTATGTGATTATGATCGCGTGATCTATTAGAAATATTTTGAGTCCATAATATCTTTTTATTAACTTTAGAGAACGCAATAACTGTGCCTGAATCGTCGATCGCATATATTATATTATTAGCAATAATAGGAGATGAAATTATCTTTTTGTTAGATAGTTTGTATGATTTGTATTTACTTAAATTTTCAGCAAAAGGGTATTCTTTTAGATCATTAGACGCTATAATAGCTTCCTGGCTTTCCAAAGAGAGCTTAGCAGTTAATTCGGTTATAGTCTTAGCTTTTTTTGAACTTAAACCGTCACAGCCAGCTAGTAGTAAAGGTAATAATATAAGTGTAAGTTTTTTCATGTAGATTCTCCGTCAATTTTATAATATTTAAATAATTACTTACCTTCTACGTCACTTCTAATATCGATTCTCGATATTAAAGCTTTAGCTTGCTCTTGAATAACTTGAGACAAGTTATCTACCTCATGTATATTTTTTAAAGCCTCTTTAGCAAGATTTATCTGATTGTTGCTTTCATACCATAACGCTTTAAGCAAACTAGCAGTAGCAAAAAATTCTTGGTTATAATCTTTGAAATAACTCAAATATTCTTGAATTTGCTCTCTCTCTCCATTGCTCAAGTTAGTCCTGTCAATCATAATACTTAGCCAAGCTATCCTGGCAAAAGATTGAGTGAGAGGAAGATATTGTTGATTGTTTATTATGTCTTGTAATAACTTCTTTACTTCCTCTGAATCATTTTGTGCCATTTTTATGCCAACTTTTCTTAGTTGTGCTATTTCTACTATTCTACTATTTTTACCAGTTTTGATAATATCTTCTAGTGCCTCTTCCACTGTTTTATCGTCATTATTATCAATAGACTTCATTAGTATAGTACTGAGTCTTATATTTTCTTTATCAGTTTTTTCCTGCTGCTTATTCCTTATCAACATAACTATGATTATAATTATAGTTATGATTATTACTATTGGTAAAATTCTTTTAAAAAAATATACCTTCTTTTCGTCACTTTGATCGTGTAAAATTTCCTCTAGAATATCAGTCATTATTTTCTACTTGTTTTATGAATTTAATAATATAAGAAGCCGATCTTTATTTGCAACCAAACTTAATTTTAGTATCTTTAGTTCTTTTAATGGATGAAGCTGGCCTGTCAGGAAATTCCGTTTCTAATTTTGTCAATATACCACATAGTTCATTCTTTTTCTTAAGTTCTCCAAGTGCTAATGCAAGCTTGAGTAATGAATCTGCAGCTTTGACTCCTTTTGGAAACTGCTTATATCCCTTTAGATAATTAACAGCTGCTTTGTCAAATATATTGCGCCTAAAAAAAGTTTCTCCGTACCAAAAATAACTATTACTCTGAAGAGGGCTTTTAGGATAGATTTGGATAAGTTCACCAAATTTCTTTTCGGCAATCTCGAGCTTATTATCTTTTAGCGCGGCTATAGCTAAGTCATATAATTTCTTTTCCTTTACTTCTTCTTTACTGACGTTAGAAGGAGAGACTAATGTCTTAGGTA
>JBPBQH010000006.1:0-7444 GCA_050954685.1 Janthinobacterium lividum
TCTTATTATTTTTCCAGCAAGTTCGGATTTCGCTGGTATTAATTTTGGGACACTATTTTTTTGAAAGGAAAAATTATGCCTCGAGCCAATATAATTAAGATTTTTTGTCGATAATATTTTTATACATACTTCGTCAGGTATTTCGGCTAAGAATCTTGAGGGTCTAGAATTCAGTATTTCATTGAACATCCAACGGCTTTCTGCAAAGGTTATATACAAATCTTTCTTAGCTCTGGTAATACCTACGTAAGCTATTCTTCTTTCTTCTTCTAGGCCTTTCTCCCCTTCTTCGGTTATAGATTTTTGATGAGGGAATATTCCCTCTTCCCATCCAGGTAAAAATACTAAATCAAATTCCAAGCCCTTTGCTGCATGAAGAGTCATTATATTAACCGCTCCACCGAAATTAGACTGCAGATGATCATTTTCCATCACTAAACTAGTATGCTGAACAAATTCTTCTATACTTTCAAATTCCTCTATTGCCCTGAGCATTTCATTTATATTTTCGACCCTACCTCTGATCTCTTCAGTTTTCTCTTGCTTTAATGCTACCAAATAGCCACTATCTTCAAGTATAGTCTTTGTTACTTCAAATGCCGCGTTCGATTTGTACATCTCATGCCAATGATCAATTTGGTCGACTAGTTTTTTTAAACTTTCAAAAGCCTTGCTCTTTAAAACTTTAAGGCTTAGCATTTGCCTTATAGCTTCAAGAATAGGCAGGTTATGTTGCGTAGCATATTCCTTAAGTGATTTAAGTGTAGTATTACCGATGGATCTCTTAGGTACGTTAATAATTCTCTCAAGAGCTAGGTTGTCGCTTCTATTGATAGAAATCCTTATATAAGCAAGCAAATCTCGTATCTCCATTCTTTCGTAAAAACGTAGGCCACCTATAATTTTATATGGTATAGCATTACTAATAAATACTTCCTCAAAAGCTCTAGTTTGGAAACCAGCTCTGACCAAAATTGCTATTTGATTACCATTATATCTAGCGTTAATTAACATCCTTTCTATTTCAGCTACGACAAACCTTGCTTCTTCTTTGTCATTCCAACAAGATATAATTTTTATCTTCTCTCCTACAACTTTGTCTGTCCAAAGTACCTTACCATGCCTATGTTTATTGTTTCCGATAAGACTAGAGGCTGCAGCCAAAATCTCTGAGCTTGATCTATAATTTTGCTCTAATTTAACAATTTTTGTATTTGGGAAATCATTCTCAAAACGCAAGATATTACCAATCTCTGCCCCTCTCCAACTATAGATTGATTGATCATCATCTCCAACACAGCAAATATTTTTTGAATAGCTAGCCAGCATCTTTGCCCAATTATACTGAACCGAGTTAGTATCCTGATATTCATCTATCAAAATATATTTGAATCTATTTTGATAATGTCTCAATAGTTCAGGATTATTTGAGAATAACTCATTGTTATAAATAAGCAGATCACCAAAATCTACCACATTAGAAAGTTGCAATTGCTGTTGGTATTCTCCGTATATGGTTCTTGCAATTTTCTTTGATGCTGAATTAGCATTTACTTCAGCCAGTTCATGAGGCAATAAGCCAAGATCTTTCCATCTAGAAATAATGGAACATGTTAGCTTTGGAGGATATATTTTTATATCAATACCCAATTGGGCTGAAATATTTTTGATTAAGCGAATTTGATCATCTTGATCTATTATAATAAAATTGGAACTTAGTGGCCTATCTAGATAGGATATATGTGAGCGCAATATTCTGGTAGCTATTGAATGAAAAGTGCCGATATTGAGTCCCTGAGCAAAGATCATAGTGCTTATTCTTTCACTCATTTCTTTTGCCGCTTTGTTAGTGAAGGTAACAGCCAAGATATTATATGGTTCAGCCAATCCTAAATGAATTATATTTGCAACTCTGGAAGTTAGTACTTTAGTTTTTCCAGTACCGGCACCAGCCAGAACCAAAAGTGGGCCTTCTGTATGATTTACGGCTTCATATTGCTTTGGATTTAGCTGCACAAAAAAAGAATTTTCTGAATTATTCATCTAAGAATTCTTATAATAATATTAAAAGAAAGACATCTAGCAGCTTGGGCAACTACTATTCTAATCATTTTGCTGAGATTATAACAGTAGCTACCAGTATGGAATAATCAATAACTATGCAGAATCGACTATAGAATATGATATGATCTCAATTTATAGTTGCTTCAAATAAATACCAAGTCTTGCACCGCTATCGGTTGACCCATATTCTTTGATAGCTTTTTCACGCTCTTCGATTTCATAAGCTTTAATTGATAACATGACTTTACGTAGTTGTTTGTCGACAGAAATAATTTTAGCGTCTATTCTATCTCCTTTAGCAAATTTCTCAGGTTTTTGATCAGCTTTTTCGCTTGATAAATCTACTTTTTTAATGAAACCCTGAACTTTATCCTCAAGGACTACTTCTACACCATCCTCGCTGACTCCAATTACTTCACAAGTGACTATCTTGTTTTTCTTGATATCATCCATATTCACAGAATTTGTGTCTTCTGTTAATTGTTTAATACCTAGGCTAATGCGCTCCTTGTCCACATCTATAGATAAAACTTTACACTCTACGATGTCCCCTTTGTTAAAACTTTTCATCACAGCTGAGTTATTACCTTCCCAACTAATATCACTCTCATGTATCATGCCGTCTATATTATCGTCTAAAGCGACGAACATACCAAAGTCAGTAATATTTCTTATAGGGGCTTTAATAACGGTGCCTATTGCGTTGTTTTCAGCAAATTTAGTCAAAGGATTTTCCTGGCATTGCTTAATACTTAAGGAAATTCTATGCTTCTCAGTGTCTACTTCTAAAATAGTGAACTTAACTTCTTGACCTATAGTTAGTAGCTTTTTAGAGTTCTGATTAGATTTACTTAACCAGCTTATTTCGCTTGAATGCACAAGACCTTCTATACCATCTTTCAATTCAATGAAAGCACCGTAATCTGCTATATTAGTAACTTTTCCTGTCATTACCTTACCAGCAGGAAATTCACTTTGGATGCCTTGCCATGGGTTTTCATCTAACTGCTTCATGCCTAGAGAAATTCTCTTTGATTCTTCATTAAACTTGATAATCTTGACTTTTATTTTTTGGCCAATAGATAAAACTTCAGATGGATGATTTATTCTGCTCCAAGAGATATCCGTTACATGTACTAGACCATCTACATCACCCAAATCCACAAAGGCGCCATAGTCAGTGATATTTTTAACAATTCCCTCAAGCACGAGACCTTCCTTGATTTGAGCTAACATAGCATCTCTAGCTTCTGCTCTTGAATCTTTTAAAATTGCTCTTCTAGACACGACTATATTGCCAAGTTTTTTGTCCATTTTTAATATTTGGAAAGGCTGAGTAATTCCCATTAAAGCGTTAATGTCCTTAGATGAAATATCTTTAAGTGGTTTGACATCAAGCTGGCCGCCAGGTAAGAAAGCTACAACACCAGACAAGTCAACCGTAAACCCACCTTTGACTCGGCCAAATATAACTCCATCAACAAATTCTCCTTTGGCACAAGCCACTTCCAGATGTATCCAAGATTCTTCCCTTATTGCTTTCTCACGGCTTAGTAGAGTTCTTCCATTACGTCCTTCAATTTTTTCGATGTAGACATCTACTACATCTCCTACTTCAGGCAATAATTGATCTCTCGATAGAGCAAATTCCTCAACAGGAATTCTACCCTCACTCTTGAGGCCTACATCTACAATTATTACATCTTTAGTTACGCCAACGATTTGGGCTTTAACAACTGTACCCTCTTTTATATTACTCGTACTTATATTATTTAGTAACTCGTCAAAGTTCTCTGTATTTTCAGTATCTTCGGCATATTGGGGAACGAATCTTTTCTTAAATTTTGACATACTTCTCTCTTATGTTATACAGTGCCATATAACATAGTTTAAGGTTGATATAATAAAAATAATGAATGTATGGCACTTGGTACATTAGTTATTTTGCTTTCAAAACATTTTATGAGATAGGATCAGAAACATTATTATATTAAGAACGCTTAGATCGCACACTCGCAAAATTTTCTGGAATTATATAGTTCTTTTCTTATACGATCAACTATTTAAATAATCTAATATCTATGTAGAATGTGATCATAATTCAGTGAGATTCATCCAGCTTAATAGACTTCATGTAGAATCACGGCTTTTGAAAGAAACTTGAACTTTGACCTTGCATAACAATTCTTAAAACTTCAAATATTAAACTTGAAATTTGTTTAGCTTCGGTATAAAAAATGATAACTATCATAGTTATCGATAATAAAATCTAATTTTAGTACGAATAATTATTTGGGGCGGTTAGCTCAGTTGGTTAGAGCACTACGTTGACATCGTAGAGGTCGGAAGTTCGAGTCTTCTACCGCCCACCATTTAACATCCTTTACTATCTCATCAAGAAGTCTGAAATCAGTACACTAATCTGAGAATATTTTAGCTCCCTAGCGATTCCTGGGAACTTCTAGCAAACAAATTTATTTGAAAATCTGTAAAATCTGATTTTTCCATTACTTTTACTGCATTACTAGCCCACTCCAGATCTTCTAGATCCCTGCTTAAAGTGGCAAAAAAGAAACGAGGTTCGCCACTTTGACGCTTTCCAAGAATCTCACCACTGCCTCTTAAAATCATATCCTGTTCTGCAATATAGAATCCATCATTCGTTTTTCGCATAATATCTAGCCTCTCCCTACCACTCTTAGACAACCTCAAGGGATTATAAATCATTACACAGTAAGATTGCTTCTGACCCCTTCCCACTCTTCCCCTTAATTGATGCAATTGAGCAAGACCAAACATTTCAGCATTTTCAATGACTATAAGAGTTGCTTCTGGAACGTCAATACCAACTTCTATGATGGTTGTTGCTACTAAAATCTTAATATCACCAAACTTGAATTGTTGCATGATGTCATCTTTGCTTTCGTTAGTCATTTTTCCATGAACTATTCCCACAATATTTCCGTATATTTCACTTATAGATGCCTGTCTATAATTAGCATCCATAAGATTATCCTTTTCATGATTTACTGCAATTTCATCTTTTTGATCAATCAGAGGACACACCCAATATATTTTTTCTCCTGTACTAATTATTTTATTTAATGATAAGATAATGTCCTGAGTTTTATTTGCAGTTGAACTGGTAGTAATAATAGGGATTCTATTAGCAGGCTTGGAATCAAGTCTAGATATTGACATATCGCCAAATGCAGTCAGACATAAGCTCCTAGGTATTGGAGTTGCCGTCATAATTAAGACATCCGGATTTAAGGATTTAGCAATCAGCTGTAGACGTTGCTCTACGCCGAATTTGTGCTGTTCGTCTATAACTATGTAGCTTAAATTCTTAAAATTTACTTTACTTTGGAATAATGCGTGCGTTCCGATTAACAAAGAAACATCCCCGCTTAAAATTTTATCGTATAGTATCTTTCTTGCTTTTGGTAAGGTTTTACCTGTTAGCAGTCCAACGTTTATTTTTGTGCCCTGCAACGCATTTATGAAAAATTCATAATGTTGATTTGCTAGCAGATCAGTTGGTGCCATTAGCGCCGCTTGGTTATCATATTTCACAACATTAAGCATAGTCAGCATAGCTACTAATGTTTTACCTGACCCGACATCTCCTTGTAGGAGTCTAATCATTTGAGTCTCAGATAGTTTATCTGCCTCTATCTCTTTAATTACTTTATCTTGAGAAGATGTAAGCGTGAATTCCAATTTTTTTAATACTAATTGTTGTAATTCACTATTTTTTGTGAAGCTTATACCTAGTTTGGTTTCTCTCTGAGCGCGTGCTGTTTTAAGTAATAATTGGCCCGATAGTAATTCTTTCTTTGCAAGATTTCTAACTGATTTTTCCCAAATTTGTTCTACTTGTTGGATAGAGCAGTCAAGTCCATATAGATGAATATTTGCTAAGTCGCATACTAACTCATCTAAATAATTGTTTTGTTCATCAGTTAATCTGTTTTTATTAACTGCATCTTTGAATATTTTTAATGATTGTAAAATGTATGAATATAATTGCTTATTGATTAAACCATAAGTCAAGGGGTATGAGGGCTCAAAACCTAAACCTTCCAGAATTTTATTTAATATAAAATCTGGATGAGTAATCTGCCAATAGTGCTCAAACAATCGAATTTTACCTGCAATAGTGTGAGAAGTCCCAATCCTCAACTGGTTGAGAATAAAAGTAGGTATCTTGTTGAAAAACACAAGCACTAGTGATCCGCTACTATTACTGACCCATATTTTTGCTGGATCTCTTTTGCTATACGGTAGCTGGATTTTATCAATAATTATTCGAGTTTGAATTATTTGCCCATTGTATAAATTTGATAAGTCTGGGTTTAAATCTTTCGATATATACGAGCTTGGTTTATAAAATAATAGATCTCTTATATTATCTAAACCAATTCTTTTGAGTGCTTCTTGAGTCTCTACTTTAATGTCGATGAGTTCCTGTATGGGTTTGAATAAAATATCTAACAATTTCTATCTTCTAAACTGTTCTATTATTAATACAAAGCCAACTCGCATGTCCAGATCATATTCGTTGACGTCAGTAATTATTTGGTTAACTTGTTCGTATTTAGCCAAAAAAATCCTTGTTGTTCTCAATTTTATTTGATTGATGAGTTGACGTTCGATTTCGCTCAATAATATATGGATCCCTAAGGATTTTTTCACAAATTTAGCTATAATGTTTATTACCATATCTGAGAAATCTAACCACGATTTCCTATTTTTTTCAGAAATTTTATTGATAAAATCTAAGCGAGTAACTGAATTAGTGTTTAGTAATAACTGAGTGAATTTATTATTTATTTCAGTATTACTTTTTTCACTTAAGAGATTAGTGACTAAAAATTTACAGCGTGATTTTATAGTAGGTAAGATGTGAGTAGGATTTTTTGTCAGCAGAAATATATAACTATTGTTTGGAGTATCTTCTAAAAGTTTTAGACAACTATTAGCGGCGTTCATATTCATCAAATCTGCTTCATATATTATTGCCACTCTATACTGCGTAATTCCAGAAGTTTTAGAAAGAAAATCCTGTAGTCCCCGTATTTGCTCTATAACTATATTTTTATTATCTTCTTTGAGTTTAGTTATAAACTTAAAATCAGTATGATTTTCTAATGGAATATCCTCACCTAATAGTTTGGAGATAATGAATATTTTCAACTCTTTAAGTGTCTCTTCGATATTATTAGTGTGTATTAGCCAACTATTATATAATTTGCCCTTTGTATAACTATGTTCTAACTGCTTCCTCATGAGATTATTATTTTATTAATTCTCCTTATTGTTTCCTCGCCACCTATGATTTCTATTATTTCAAATGTGCCCGGAGAGGAAGTCATAC
>JBPBQH010000049.1:0-7411 GCA_050954685.1 Janthinobacterium lividum
CTCCTTAGGATTATTTTCTATTTTAATTCTAATCCTTGCTATCTGCACATCTACTGAACGCAAACTAGGTTCACCAATGTTATTAGATATCTCTTCGCGAGATATTATTCTTCCAGAGTTTTTCACAAAAATTTCAAGTAATGTCTGTTCAGCGTTAGTTAATTTGATGTTCTGACCATTTTTAGTCAATATTTTAGTGTCAAGATTGTAATAATTATTACCAAAATTAATTACAGATTTTTCTCTTTTGTGCTGTCTATAAGATTCTACTAAGTTTCTTGCTCTAAGTAATAGTTCTTTCGGCTCAAAAGGCTTAGTTAGATAATCTAAGGCACCGGCTTCTAGCCCCCTAATGCGATCCTCAGGATCTCCTAAAGCTGTTAGCATTATAATAGGCATAGTATTTCCACTAGCTTTGATATTTTTAGCAAACTCGATACCAGTAATGCGGGGTAGCATCACATCTAGAATAATAAGATCGAATATAAAATAACTTAGTAGCTCCTCAGCTTCAAAAGCAGAACCTGCGGTTGATACTAAAAAATTATTTTGATTAAAAAATTCTTCTAAAAGTTTGAGGATCCTGCTATCATCATCAACTATAAGAATATGGGGAAGAATAGTTTGCATCAATATTAATCTATGTAATTAAATATCAGTAATAGTTGAGTATATAGAATATCATTGATTTATGCAAATCCAGCAAAACTTTTAGGCATACTAATGACCGAATATAAAAAAATAATTGCTCAAAACAGGAAAGCCTTATTTAACTACTTTATTGAAGATAGATTTGAGGCTGGTATTATTCTGAGAGGAAGCGAAGTTAAATCCTTAAGGCTAGGTAAGGCGAGTATCGAGGATAGTCACGCAACTAATTCTGGGAACGAGATGTTTTTATATAATAGTCATATTGCTGAATATGAAAAAGCTAATAGATTTAATCACGAATCTAGAAGAGCAAGAAAGCTTTTACTTCACAGCGTAGAAATAAAAAAAATGATAGGTAAGATCAGGCTTAAAGGATATACGCTAGTGGCTCTGTCATTATATTTTGATAAAAAGAATAAGGTAAAAGTAGAACTTGGTCTTGCCAAGGGTAAGAAACTTCACGATAAGCGCGAAAATTTAAAAGAAAAAGATTGGAAAAGAGAGCAAGGTAGGCTTCTCAGAAATAAATAGTAATAACTGGTATCATGAGCAATATAGTTACTAAAAATCATCTAATAGCAGCTGTCTTAAAAAGAATTGTCTATTTACCGAATATAGATATCAGAAGTAGTGTTGACTTAGTAATTGATTATCTAAAAGAACAATTGGCACAACAGAATAAAATAGAAATTAGAAATTTCGGTAGTTTCTCAGTAAGAAAGAGAAGGAGAGCTAAAAGCCTGGATGAATATAATACTATATATTTCCGAACGGCTAGAAGTACTGCTTTACGAGTCAAAGAAGAGTAAAATACTTCTGTAAAAGCTTAACCAGATAATTTTAAAATTGAGTATTGCTCAGGCATTAGGAATTGCCAGACATAGCTAAATAAGATCTTAAATAGAAAAACTTATAATTTGTAAACTATGGAATATCATCATTTCAAAAATAAATATTGTTACGATAGCTCTACTTTGGTAATGCAGCAATATTTAGATATCAAATTTGCTAATCTTGAATGCTTGATACTATTTCGTATGGGTGATTTTTATGAATTATTTTTTGAAGATGCCATTGAAGCTAGTAGAACGCTTAGTATTACTCTAACAAGAAGAGGTAAATTCGGAGATGAAGAGATCCCTATGTGTGGAGTTCCTTTTCATGCTCTTGATAATTATTTAAACAAGTTAATCGAAGAGGGCTACAAAGTAGCTATATGTGAGCAGCTAGAAACTCCAGAGAAAGCGAAAAAAAGAGCAGGGAGTAAAGCGGTTGTGCGTAGGGAAGTTGTTAGAATTATAACTCCGGGCACTATAGTAGAAGAATCACTCATTGCATCCAAAGTACCTAATTATTTATTAAGCATGGTGTGTGAGAAAAACTTAAGTGCTATTTGCTACATCGATTTATCTACTTCCGAAATAGTGGTAATTGAAATTCCTAAAAGTGAAATAATAAATGAGCTCACGAGATTAATGCCTAAGGAAATTTTACTGCCTGAAAGTTTTAGGGGAAGTGAACTTACTGATTCAATAATTAAATTGAGATTTAGAATAACTTATCAAGTAAATAGTTTTTTTGCAGTAAATAAGTGCCAAAAAATTATTCTAGATTTTTATCAAATACTCAGTATTAAAGCTATAGGTGAAATCTCAGACCTTCAAGTAAGCAGCGTCGGCAGTATACTTGAATATGTTGCCCTTACCCAGAAACAAAATATTCCGAGACTTCCTTTTCCAAAGCTTCTTAGTTTCAACAGTTTTGTTACGATAGATTCATCGACCAGGCGCAATCTAGAAATCACCTCTAGTCAATCAGGCAATGCAAAAGGTAGTATATTTGGCGTTATCAATCAAACAGTAACTAAAAGTGGTAGCCGTCTGCTGCACGGCTTCATATCAGCTCCCTTAACAAGTATTCAAGCTATTGAAGAGCGCCTAAGATTCGTCGAATTTTTCTATACTAATAATACACTTACCGAGATTATAAGAAAAACTCTTCATAAAATAGGAGATCTTGACCGCTGTTTGACTAGAATATCGATGAATAAAAGTACTCCTAAAGACTTGCTAAGTATAAAAAATACTCTTTCGTCCTCTTCAGAAATCAAAGAGCATTTTTTGAGTAATATAGGCTTTAATTTGCCAACTTATATTGAAAAGTTAATCTTGCCTACAAGTGGTGATACTGAACTGTATGATCTGATCGATGAGTCAATTAGAGCCGACGCACCCAATGCAATTAACGAGGGAGGAATAATAAAAGACAGCTACCATCCCAAAATTTCTCAACTATCAAGTCTTATCAACGATAGTCGCTCTCACATTGAAAATTTAAGGAAGCTTTACCAAGCGGAGACAGGAGTTGACAATATTAAGATTTCTCACAACAATATTATTGGCTTATTTGTCGATATCACTCCTAAGCAGAACAATAAAATTATCGATCCTAAGTTCATTCATAGGCAAACAACTATCACTAGCATAAGATATACAACTTATGAGTTACAAAAGCTAGAAAGTGATATGGTAAATTCCCGTAGCTTACTAATTAATTTGGAACTTGAATTATATCAGGAAATTTGTCAACGAATCGCTGACAAATCCGATTTCTTGAGATCGCTAGCTAATTCCTTGAGTCATTTAGACGTATTTTGTAACTTAGGATATATTGCCTTAGAATATAATTATATAAAACCTGAACTATTTACAGATCTTAGATTTAATATAGAAGCTGGCAGACACGCTGTAGTAGAAAGGGGACTACACAAAAAGAGTCAATCATTTATCAAAAACGATTGCATTTTTGACGCTCAAGACAGGATATGGCTAATTACAGGCCCTAATATGTCAGGCAAAAGTACTTTTTTGAGGCAAAATGCCGTTATAACTATACTAGCTCAAGCAGGAAGTTTTGTCCCAGCGAACAAAGCCGAGATAGGCTTAGTTGATAAAATTTTTAGCCGCATAGGCTCTGGTGATGATTTATTAAAAGGTCAATCAACATTTATGGTAGAAATGCTCGAGACTTCAGCAATCCTTGCTCAATCAACTGAGAGATCGTTAATTATTCTCGATGAAGTAGGCCGGGGCACTTCTACTTATGACGGAGTAGCTATAGCTTGGTCGGTACTTGAGTTTATTCATCACCAAATTAAGTGTCGCTGCTTATTTGCTACTCATTATCATGAGCTAACTAGCATTGATTCATTGCCATTTTTGAAGAACCACACAGTAGCTATTGAAGAATCTGCAGATAATATATTATTTCTACATCAAATAATTCCAGGGTCGGCGAATAAGTCTTACGGAGTGCACGTAGCACAATTAGCCGGCCTGCCTAAATCTGTTATTAACAGAGCAAATGAAATATTGCTTAAGCTTGAGCAAATAAATAAACAAAATAATATTTCAAAGCCAGAAATATCTGGCAGACTGAAAGTTGATGTAACTGCTGATAAACTAGATAATGAAGCAAAAAACATTAAATATGATATTTTGCTCAAGGAAATAGAGAATATTGATCCTGATAGTCTAACGCCCAGAGAAGCGCATGAGGCTATATACAAGCTTAAAACTCTATTGACTAATAATTATTATATATGAAAAAATCAGTTAGCAATAAAATTTGGCAACAGTCGTACGTAGATGAGGATTATGTAAATGAATTAAAACGTAGTTTTGGAATAAGTGACTTTCTGGCCAAAATCCTATCAATTAAAATTCCAAATTTGCTGGAAGCTATTGAATTTTTATTGCCTAAAATCAAAGATTCTTTGCCTGACCCATTTCATCTACTTGATATGAATCATGCCGTAGAAAGAGCTATAGTTGCGCTGAAAAAACAGCAAAAAATTTGCATATTTGGCGACTACGATGTTGATGGTGCTACTTCTTCCGCTTTGCTAAAAAATGTTTTCCAGGATCTTGGCCAAATCGTCGATATTTATATCCCAGATAGAACGCTCGAAGGTTACGGTCCTACAATACCAGCAATGCAATTGATCAAAGATAGAGGAACTGATCTTGTAATTACAGTTGACTGCGGCGCTTCTGCTAAAGAAGCTATAAAGCATGCAAATAGCATTAATCTAGACGTTATAGTTATTGATCATCATATAAGTCTAGAACTTATATCTGAAGCAATCGCGATAGTTAATCCTAACCGCCTCGATCAAACTAGTAATTATAAATATTTAGCCGCTGTTGGAGTTTGCTTTCTGTTCGTAGCAGCTCTAATAGCCAAACTCAAGGAAGATAATTATTTTAATTCTTCTATTACTCCACCCAATTTAATGAATTACCTAGATTTAGTTGCAATTGGAACAGTGTGCGATGTCATGCCTATAATAGGACTCAATAGAGTATTTGTTGCTCAAGGGTTAAAAGTAATACACAACCGCCGTAATTTAGGTATTAAGACTTTACTAGATATGTCATCATTACAAGAACGAGTTAATTGCTATCATTTGGGATTCGTGATTGGTCCAAGAATTAATGCAGGGGGACGAGTTGGCAAGTCGGATCTAGGTGCTATGTTATTAGCAACTAATGATCAACAACTAGCTACGAAATTCGCTATTGATCTTAACAAATATAATGATGAAAGAAAGTGCATAGAATCTATAATATTAGCCGAAGCAACAGCAATTGCAGAAACTCAGCTACAAGAAAAAATGTTATTCATAGTAGGAGAGAAATGGCATGCAGGAGTTATTGGTATTATTGCGGGTCGGTTAAAGGATAAATTTAATAAACCAACTGCAATTATAGCTTTAGAGAACGGGATTGCTAAAGCATCATGTAGATCTGTTAAAAATATTGATTTTGGCGTCGCAATCATCGAAGCTAAAAATTTGGGGCTTGTAAATTCTGGTGGCGGTCATAGTATGGCTGCTGGTTTTACCACTACTCAAGATAAACTAATTGAGCTTCGCCAGTTCCTTAATGAAGTATTCGGACGTAAAGCTAACGACATTAGAAATAATATAGAGAATTATAGTGCTGACTTGACCACTAGCAGCCTAAATCTTGATCTCATGGCAGAGATAGCTAGACTTGAGCCGTTTGGTATTGGCAATCCTTCGCCAGTTTTTAAGTTCTCAAATTTATTTGTACTAAAAGCAGATATCGTAGGTGAGAAGCATGTCAGATGCTTGCTTATGCCAGAGCGAGATGCTTACGGAACAAAGGCGGTAGCATCTATTGCTTTTAATGCTGTAGATACTGAGATTGGAAAAACACTCATGAGCAAATCACCTAATTCGATGTCAGTAATTGCTTCACTTAAGATAAATAGCTGGCAAAGAAGTGAGAAGATACAAATACAAATTATAGATATAATCGTCTGAAATCAAAAAAAAGATTGAGAGAGTTTCATTATCTATGTTATTTCATCTGTCATCCTAAATAATAAAATTTTCAAAATTAATTCAACTTTGGTATCGGCAATTTTTGCTCTTACTCCTCCTCTACTATTGATAATATAGGAAATATAGTCTCTATAATAAAAAAATGTCCACAAGTCGAATCAATTTAGCAGCACTTAATTAATTTTTTAATTTAATTAACCAAATATTAATTTATTGACACTTAAATTAGAGTTATAATTAATAAATCAATATTGTATTAATTAATTTTTCATTCAAGCAAATTTAGGAGTTGATATGTCTAAAACTTACGACGCTGGAGATTACGATTCGAATGGTTACAACGCACAAGGATATAATATAGATGGCTATAATAGTGCTGGCTTTGGTGCAGATGGTTACAATTCTGCAGGCTATAACGCACAAGGATATGATAGATATGGCTATGATATAAACAATTACGACGTCAATGGCTACGGTAGAGATGGTTTCAATGCCGAAGAATTTGACAAGAATGGCTACGATACACAAGGCTACGATCATGACGGATATAATATTGCAGATTTTAACCAAGCAGGCTTTGATAGGGAAGGGTACGATATTGATGGCTATAATGCTCTAGGTATGGATAGGAACGGCTACGATACTGGCGGCTATGATGCAAATGGCTATAATACCCAAGGGTTCGATCGTAATAATCGCAATGCTGCAGGTTATAATATTGATGGTTTTGACATAAACGGCTTCAGTCGCAACGGCTATGATGTAAATGGCTATAATGCTGCAGGATTTAACTATCAAGGTTATGACAAAGAAGGTTATAATGCTGCAGGATTTAACATTCAGGGATATAACCAGCAAGGTTACAATACTAGCAGCTTCAACGTGACTGGTTATAATGAAGCAGGATATGATATCTACGGCTATAATATAGATGGCTTTGATGCTGACGGCTACAATACGCCAGGCTATGATAGTAGTGGTTATGATCGACAAGGCTACAATCGCGATGGCTATAATTTAAACGGTTATAATTCCCAAGGCTTCAATGAAGCTGGATTTAACTCAAAAGGTTATGATATTAATGGTTATAATGCGGATGGCTCAGATGGAGCTGGTTATGATAAAAATGGTTACGATAAGGATGGATATAATAGAGAACATTATAATTCTTTAGGTTATAATGCTACAGGATATAATAAAGAGGGATACGACTTAGAAGGGTATAATATCAATGGCTATAATGCCCAAGGTTATAATAAGGACGGATTTAATGATTTAGACTACAATGTCCAAGGTTATAACGAGGATGGATTTAACGCAGCGGGTTATAACATAGCTGGCTACGATTTGAATGGTTACGACGCCCAAGGTTATAACAAAGACGGATCT
>JBPBQH010000200.1:0-7292 GCA_050954685.1 Janthinobacterium lividum
GCATACATTTTGATGACAACAATAACAAGTCTATACTGTACGCACTGGGTGCCATAAAAAACGTAACCGCGAGCTTCGGTGAGCTATTATTAAAAGAACGTACAAAGAACGGACTCTTTAAAGATATTGTCGATTTAGTAGAGCGTATGCCTCTAAAATCTATTAATAAGAGGCTGCTTGAAAACCTTATCAAAGCTGGCTGCTTTGATGAGCTACATGCAAACCGTAATCAACTACTTCATAGTACCAGCAAGCTTTTAGCTTATTCGGTGTCATATCATAATGAAAAAATTTCTGACCAAATCAGTCTGATAAAAGTAAGCTCTTTAGCTAGAGAAATCTTAGTCGATGCTGAAATACTAAAACATCAAGAACTTGCCTTCAACCAGTTTGATGTTATAGGCTTTTTCATAGGTAATCATCCATTAAATGAATATAATGACCTAGTGAGCAAACTTGGCATTAAAAAAGCTTCTTCCCTTTGGCGTGAACTCCCCAATGGTTCTAGTCAAGTTAGAATAGCAGGAGTTATTCAAAAAAAAGATGCAAGAATGTCAGCAAGAGGAAGGTTTATTACTCTACAGCTTTCTGATCAAAACGGTATTTTTGATTTAACAATTTTCAGTGAAGAGATTTTAAAAAATTATGCTCACTTATTAAATATAAAAAGCCTAGTAGTAGCTAATTGTGAAGCTTTCAAAGACGAAGGAGGGCTTAGAATAACGGCCAAAAGTTTTTCATCTTTTGATGAGCTTATCAAAAGTAGCGAGCTAAGTTTAAAGATCTTATCTAAGAATTACTCAGACTTAAATAAAATTATGAATCTGTTAGATGGCAAGAGTAGTGCTAGTAATAATATTGATATTACTTTATTCATTAATATAGAGGATAATTTTATTGCTAAGATAAATCTGGACCAATCTTTCAGTACAGAAAATCTAGATTTAACTGCTTTAAAAGAGTTTTATAATAGTGAAATCTAGATATGTAAATTTCAATGAGGGATATGTCAAAAAAATTTCAAGAAAAGCAAAAACAAAAAAACTATCTCGTATTTACAATCCTGCTATGTATGATAGTTCTGGTGTTCTTTGTAACTATTATTAAACTTTCGAAGTAAATATAGAAGATTATTACATCAATTTTCAGCATTCTAATGATCACAAGATTAGTGTATTAACCTTCTATAACATAGCAAAGTGCGCGTTATTTTAGAATGAAAAACGTTGTGGATAAGTTTTAAGTGTAATAGGATGTCTTATGATTTTTAATTTAAGTTCAGTAAAATGAAAATATTTATCAAATATCTATGGATTACATATTTCATTATATGGAGTACCAACGTGCTTGCAAGTAATGAAATATTGGAGATTGGAATTTCGATAAAAGACCACAAATTTGAGCCTGAAATTATAGAAGTGCCAAGCGGCGTCAAAATCAGAATGACTATTAAAAATCTAGATGACACTATTGAGGAGTTTGATAGCATTGATCTAAGACGTGAAAAAATAATTGCAGGAAATTCGCAAGTTCACGTAGTCCTGGCTCCACTGAGGCCTGGCAAATATTGTTTTGTAGGGGAATTTTATCATGAAACAGCCAAGGGCTGTATAGTAGCCAAATAGTCATAAGTTAAGAGTTTGTATATGCTAAAAATTGCTATAGTTGTCTTCAGAGAGTGTGTAGAAATCTCTTTACTTTTAGGTATAATTATGGCAATTACTAAGAAGGTAGGGAATTCCAGGCTATATATTACAGCTGGCTTAGTAGTTGGGATGGTAGGAGCTTCGCTATTTGCTTTTTTTACTCAATATATATCTTTTGCCTTTGCTGGTATGGGCGAAGAGGTCTTTGACTCAGCCATAATTATATTAACTGTAATTTTAATTAGTTGGACTATTATTTGGATGAAAGGATATGAATCTGAACTCCGGTGCAAATTAGCTGACATATCTAATAAGATCAATGATGGTTTTACAGGTCACTTAATGTTGGTACTAGTAGTAGCTGCTACCATCCTAAGAGAAGGTGCAGAAATCATACTACTAATTTACGGTATTTCTTCAGCCGAAAAGATCAGTGTAGATGACTATTTGATAGGATTTTGCACTGGAGCTTTAAGCGGTTTATTACTGGGGAGTATAATTTATTTAGGCTTAGTAAAATTTGCTGGAAAATATATATTTAAAATCTCTTCCTTTTTATTGATTTTTATTGCAGCAGGGCTTGCTTCCCAAGCAGCTGCTAAATTGACATCAATTGGCGTGATTACAGTGCTATTGGATCAATTATGGGATAGCTCATGGTTAGTATCTGATCATAGTTATTCAGGAAAGTTATTAAATACTGTAATAGGATATAATGCTAAACCAAATGGAATGCAGCTTGTGTTTTATGCAGGCACAATCTTTCTTATTACAGTTCTTATGACAGCAAAAAATATTAACACAATTCGCAATAGGAAGCTGGACACAAAATGTTAAAATTTATAACTGAACTTGGCCCATTAATAGCTTTCTTCGTGGGTTACAAGTACGGGGGAATACAAACTGCTACCTTATATATGCTTGTAGCGTCTATAGCTGGTTTGGTAGTATATTTTCTAATCAATCGCAAGATTCACAATTTTGCTTTGATTTCCTCTGGTATTTTATTAATTTCCGCCTCTATTACATTAATAACAGGAAATGCTGTATTTATTAAAATAAAGCCGACAATTTTGTACGTTATTTTTGCCTTTGCCTTTTATGTAAGTGCTCTCAAGAATAAACCATTAATGAAATATATGTTAAGTAGTGCTTTGCCTTTGCAAGAAAAATGCTGGAACATATTGAGCTATAGGTTTTCTGTTTTTTTCTCTCTTATGGCAATATTAAACGAGTTAGCTTGGCGTAATCTCGAGGAAATTACTTGGGTCAAATTTAAAGTCTTTGGTGCTCTACCTATAACTTTAATTTTTATCCTACTTCAGCTTCCACTAATCATAAAAAATAGATTAATAAAATAATTCATTAATTGATGTCTACTAGGTTCTGCAAGGAAAATTTAAAAATAGAAATAAAGGATAGTTTCCTATTTAGAAAGCAAGAAGTTATCGTTCTTAATAATTAAGTGTTATTTGCTTTAGGTCTTTAATTCTTCAAAAAGCACTTGAATCAAGCAACAAGTTAGGCACTAAATAATTATGAAGCATTAAACCTCTACGAGTTAAACAAATATTATGCTTTGTTACATCAATTAGACCTAAACTGCTGTAATATTCTGCTTTATTTTTGTCAACTATCTCATATATTTCAGCATTTAATATATTCTTTAAATTTGCGAAGTTTATTCCTCTCTCTAATCTAAGTCCCATCATAAAAAATTCTTCGATAACATCTTTTCTGCTTAATTTTTTACTATTTTGAATACCATGATTTAAATCAGAAACGGATGCAAGCCAGCTTTCAGGTTTATGCTTCATCATCAGACTCGAAATAGAATTCTCGTGTACCTCATCGTTTATTGTATCGAAATTTCTCAATCTGCTATGTGCTCCAGGCCCTATACCTAGATATTCATCATAATTCCAGTAAGCTAGATTATGGATACTTTCTTGGCCCTTTTTTGCATAATTTGATATTTCGTATCTATTGTAATTTCTAGAATTTAGAAAGCTTGTAGTCCATTCATACATATCTGCTGCTACTTCTTGCTGAGGCAGGATTATTTGCTTATTTTTGTGCATATTATAATATAAAGTTCCTTTCTCTATGGTAAGTTGGTATAGCGATATATGGCCAGAAGCTAACTCCATTGCTTCTCGCAGTTCTACTTGCCATTCCTCTAGTGTCTGATCATGTCTTGCATATATCAAATCAAATGAAATGCGAGGGAAAATTTTTCCTGCCTGCTTTATTGCTTCAACAGCCTGCAAAGCACTATGTTGGCGACCGAGCCTTTTTAGGTCATTTTCTCTTAGAGATTGTACCCCAATTGAAATTCTATTAACTCCTGCTTTGCTAAATTCTTGGAACTTTGATATTTCAAAAGATGTCGGGTTAGCTTCTAGTGTAATCTCTGTTAAACTATTGATTATCCCTATTTTCGATATTTCCTCGATTACACCTTTTACTACTTCCGGCTTCATCAAGGAGGGTGTCCCGCCACCAAAGAATATTGATTTTACATACTTGTTTCTGATAATTTCACTGAAGTAATTTATCTCCTTAATATAGGAGCTAAGCCAAAGACTATGATCTATTCCTTGAGTTACGTGAGAGTTAAAGTCGCAATACGGACATTTAGATAAACAAAATGGCCAATGAACATATATTGATATATTATTAATCATAAAGCTCCAACAAATAAGGAACATGATCAGAGGGACGACTCCAACTACGTGCTTCTATTAGAGTGTTTGAATGTTTCATCTTACCTACCATATTAGCACTTATCCAGATATGATCTAACCTACGTCCTCGATTAGATTTCATCCAATCGAGATTCCTATAGCTCCACCATGTGTATGATTTCTGGTTCATTGGTATAAAATGCCTAGCACTATCTACAAAGTCGATTGACTGCTTCAATTCTAGCAACCGTACGCGTTCAATGTCAGTATGACTAACGACGTAGCGCAATTGCTTACTAGACCATACATCATGCTCGTAGGGCGCGATGTTAAGATCTCCTAGTAAAATTATCTTATCGTCTCTACGGCGGTTATCGATAAACCATCGCTCCAACTGGCTAATATACTCTAATTTATGTTTAAATTTCGGATTATTATTTACGTCCGGTATATCTCCGCCCGCTGGAATGTACAAATTATGTATTTCTATATCTTTTATCTTGGCTGCTATATGCCTTCTTTCGAGATTGTAAAATTCCATACTAAAGCTACTAGATATTGGGAACTTCGATAAAATCGCAACTCCGTGATAGGATTTTTGTCCGCTAAAAATCAAATGCTTAAATCCTAATTGCTCAATTAATTGGTAAGGAAAAAGATGATCCTCTACCTTTATTTCTTGAAGACAAATAACGTCTGGTTGACAGCTAAGTATTAATTTTTCTAGCAGACCAATTCTAACACGTACTGAATTTATATTCCACGTAGCAATTTTCATTATGTTAATTCAAGTAGTAAAATGTTTATGGCAGATAAATAATGAGTAATAAATATTTCAAATTTTTTTGATAAAAATTTGCAACTTATTTGCTAGTGAAAAAGTGCCCTCTGGATTTATTATAATTACATTACTAGCTTCAATAGCTACGCCATTATAACCAAGAGCTGCTAATTTTTCTATAGTTCTCTCCCCTATTGTCGGTATATCTAGTCTTACGTCTTGATTTGGTTTCATAATCTTAATAAGTACGCCACCTTTACATTTTTTACGTAATTTGGCACACCTATCTATAAGTTGATCAGTTCCCTCAGCAGCCTCAATACCCAGCACGTAACCGTCCTCGACAATTACTGCCTGGCCGATGTCTAATAATCCGATACTACGTGCTACTCTAAGACCTATTTCTGTATCAACTATGTCTTGATGAGTTGGGTCAGTAGTTGTTGCTAATTGATATGATGTTTGAGCAAGTGCTAAAATCTCATGAGCTGCAAGAATTTTGAAGCCTTTACTTTCAAAGAATTCGGCAACTATTCTTAATATCTTATCGTCTCCTGCAAGCTTTTGTTTAAGTATTTTGACTATTAATATAGCTCCGTATAAATCAAATTTAATAGATGCTATATTTGGCCGCTTAATATTTCCAGCAAAAACTATATTTGTTACATTGAGATTTTTGAAGTAACTAATTAATTTTTTGACCTCGCCTATTTTAAAAGATTCATATTTATTAAATAAACCTTGAGTTAAATCTATACTGCTCTCATCGATAGCCGCCAAGTAACATTTGCCACCTAAGTTACTATAAATCTTGGCCAAATTACCAGGCAAGGATCCTCCGCCAGCTACTATCCCTAAAGCTGGCAGCTCTTCACTTTCTACGTCCACAAAAAGCTCTATTTGAATCTTGTTCTAGGAATTCGATGATTTGCCTTACAATAGAATTATTTTCATATTTCTGTGAGACAATTTTGATTTTATCAGCTAATAACCCTTTATTGTCGAATATCTCATCTACTGCCCTGACAGCATCTAGTGCTTCTTTTTTGTTAAAACCTCGTCTTTTTATACCTATAAGATTAATACCTTCTAAATTAGCTCTATCGTTGCTAGCTAATCCGAAAGGGATTAAATCTCTAACGACAGCCGAGACCCCACCTACCATTGCGTGTGCACCTATACGAACGTATTGATGAACGCCAGACAGACCACCAATTACGCTATGATCCCCTATCTCTACATGACCTCCAATACTAGCATAATTAGCAAGAATTACGTTACTTCCTATTTTGCAGTCATGCCCCACATGTGCTCCAACCATCAATAGGCACCTATCACCGACTGAAGTGATTCTACCACCTTCCTCACTCCCTGCCTGGATAGTTACATACTCCCTGATAGTATTGAAGCTACCAATAATTACTTTGGAATTTTCTCCAACAGATTTTAGGATTTGCGGAGATTGCCCTATCGATGCAAAAGGATATATAATAGTATGTTTCCCTATTAAAGTATAACCTTCTATGACAACGTGTGATTTAATTTCTATATCGTTCTCTAGAACTACTTTTGGTCCTATAAAACAAAATGGACCAATTCTGACATTTTTACCAATTAAGGCTGAACTATCAATTACTGCGGTAGGATGAATTAATTCGCTCACTTTACATCTCTATTTTTGACCATTGCGGTAAATTGACTCTCAGCCACAATTACGCCATCGACTTTAACGTTACTTGAGAATTTCCATACGTGCGACCTACTTTGCTCAATTTTTGAGTAGATGAATAAAGTATCGCCAGGCCTCACAATTTTACGAAACTTCGCTCCTTCAATTGACATAAAATATACATCCTTATCCGTGGCTGAATCCATCGATTTTGAAACAAGGACGGCAGAAGCTTGAGCCATTGCCTCAATTATCAGTACTCCAGGCATCACAGGATTATCTGGGAAGTGACCATTAAATTGTGGTTCATTGAAGGTAACATTTTTTATTGCTATAATCGAGTTATTAGCTTCCAATTCTATTATTTTATCTATCAGTAGCATCGGGTAGCGATGAGGTATCATCTTCACAATTTCTGAAGCTGGAATATTAACTTGCATTATTTAACCTTTATAAGTTTTTGTAACATTAGTGATTGACGGTGCCATTCTCTAATAGGGACCGCTGGA
>JBPBQH010000007.1:0-7257 GCA_050954685.1 Janthinobacterium lividum
GTTCATGTCTTTGTCCAGCAGTCAGATGCAAGGCAGTAGGATTACCAAGCGCATCACACATCGCCTGAATTTTTGTGCTCAGTCCGCCCTTACTTCGCCTGATCGCTTCATCGCACCCCAAAGCTTTTTTTTAGCTCCAGCACTATGCTGATCAGCTCTGACAATTGTTGAGTCAATCAACCCATACTCATTATCAGCGTCACAAGCTAAAGCTTCATATAACCTTTGCCATACCAGTGATTTACCCCACCTACTATAGCCTAAATGAATTACCCTATAATCGCCAAAGCGCTCAGGTAAATCTCGCCATGATATTCCTGCTCTGTATCTATATATACTGTACTGCTTCTACAAAAGGCCGATTGTCCTTCGCAGTAAACCCCTATGTGGCCCGCTGTGCCAGCCAATAAGTTCTTTATCCTATCCCATTGATCATCTTTTAATGCATAGCGCCGCATATAATAAACTTTTTGATTTAAAACTATTATAGCCTCATTTTTAAATCTTTCCTAATTAATGACACGCCTTAGATCTTCTATATTGTTCAACATATTTATTATGTTGATCTATATTATCGGAGAAATTATGACCGCCCGTTCCATCTACAACAAAATATATTGCTTGAGTTGAAGCTGGTGATACAACAGCCATTAGAGATTTTACACCTGGGCATGATATGGGGCCTGGTGGCAGGCTAAAAATATGATAAGTATTATAAGGTGAGACGATAGATAAGTCTTTTTTAGTCAAAGCTCTAGTAAGCTTAAATTTCCCTTCGGTAACGGCGTATATTGATGTTGGATCTGCTTGTAGCTTCATGCCTTTTCTTAAGCGATTAAGAAAAACTGCTGCAATAATTGCTCTTTCTTTATCTAGTATTGCTTCCTTTTCTATTATTGAGGCTAAGGTTAGCACCTCAAGTCTAGTTTTAAGTGGTGAGTTTGGTGATAGTTTTATCATTGCTTCATCAAGAGCAAGAGTCATAGTTTTACGCATTTGATCTATTATCTGTTCTTTTGTATCTCCGTAAGAAAACATGTAAGTTGAGGGCATTAAAAATCCTTCAGGTATATTATTTTTTATTTCACCAAATAATCTAGATTCTGAATTAATTTTCTCTATTATTTCACTAACCATTAATCCTTCTGGAATGACTAACTTATGAATGATAGATTTGCCTGTAGATAATATATTTAGCACTTGTAGTGGAGATATAGATTTTGTAAACATATATTCGCCGCTTTTAAGCGGATGTTTTAAAGAATATAATTTAGCAACAGCGAAAAATAACTCCTCATAAGCTACTACATTACCCTGTCTTAGCTTAATACTTATCTCTCTCACTGAAGAATAGGGAGTAATTATGAGCGTTGTAACTTTGTCAAGCGGACCAGAAATAAACAAATAAACTATACTTAAATTTACAAAGCTTAGTGCAAGCAACGTCGCTGTAATTAGCAAGGCAAACTTAATTCTAATAATATGTTTAAACAAAATTGTTGCTCATAGATATAATTTTGACTTGATTATACACTAATAATTAATAGCTTACCAGAAGGCGCTTTTATTACTAATTTCTATACTTTATCTTATTAACTTTTTATATCTTTCTCTTTAAGAAATCTTCAAGCTCAAGATTATCAGTCTATGATCAAGTTAAAGAAAATTTGCAATAGTAAAATTAGTTTTCTTGCAATTATTTGGAAAGACAAGTTTTAAATTGCCAATTTTTACATTTTGGTGTAGCAGTTAATTAATGATATGATTATTTTTGGCTCTAATATGTTGCAAACCTCAAATTTTATACAACAATATTTAGCTATCGCTGTATTCTTTGGTATTGCTTGTGTGATATCCATTGTAGTAGTAGTATTGCCCAAATTGCTTGCAGTCAGCAAGCCAAGCTACGGCAAGCTTTCAAGTTATGAATGCGGTTTTGATCCATTTAGCGACGCTAGGGGCAAATTCGACGTTCGTTTTTATTTAGTAGCTATATTATTTGTAATCTTTGACCTAGAAGTAACTTTTTTGATTCCTTGGGCTGTTAGCCTTGGCAAAATTGGCTTATTTGGTTTTTGGTCTATGATGTTTTTCTTGCTCGTGTTGACGGTTGGATTTATATTTGAATGGAAACGTGGCGCCCTTGAATGGGAATAAATTATACAATAATGCTAGAAAAATTTATCGAAGAAATTTAGAAAATAATATTTATGCAAAATCCAGAACCACAAGAGCTTGATAAATTTTTCGAGGAAGAACTCTCCGATCGTGGATTTATATTGACCAAAGTAGAAGATGTAATAGCGTGGGCACGTTCAAATTCACTATGGCCTATGACTTTTGGTCTTGCTTGTTGCGCAATTGAAATGATGCAAGCAGCAGCAAGTCGTTACGACATGGATCGTTTCGGTATGCTTTTTAGGCCAAGTCCTCGTCAATCTGACCTTATGATAGTAGCAGGAACTCTAACTAATAAGATGGCACCAGCACTTAGGAGAGTATACGATCAAATGGCTGATCCAAAATGGGTAATTTCAATGGGCAGCTGTGCTAACGGCGGAGGATATTATCATTACTCGTACGCAGTAGTGCGAGGGTGCGATAGAATCGTCCCTGTCGATATATATGTTCCTGGTTGTCCTCCTACTGCTGAGGCACTACTTTATGGAGTTTTGCAATTACAGAAGAAAATTCGCCGCAATACGAGGTTCAAGGAATGATATATGGATAGTAGCAGTAATACTAAGAATGAGATTGCAGAATTCTCAGTAGGCAAATTCGAGCTTGAGAGTATAGATATAGATAACTTTATTGGCTACATTATAAAACCAGAAAACTTAATTGCTCTATTATCTTTTGTAAAAAATTCGCCTATTTTACGCTTCACAATACTCACTGATTTATTCGCTGCTGATTTTCCAAGCAGAGAAAAAAGATTTGAGGTAGTGTATAGTCTACTTAGCCTCAAATTAAATCAGCGTTTACTAATCAAAGTATTTACTAACTCGGAGGACCTAATGCCTTCGGTAACATCTATCTTTGATAGTAGTTGTTGGTACGAACGGGAAGCTTTCGATATGTTTGGTATTAAATTTAATAATTGCCCTGATATGAGAAGGATACTGACTGATTACGGCTTTGCAGGCCATCCTTTGCGCAAAGATTTTCCCCTCACTGGCCATTTTGAAGTAGAATATAATCAGCTTTTGGGGCAAGTAGTATATAAGGCCGTTGAGTTAGAGCAGGAGTTCAGAATGTTTGATTTTATGTCACCATGGCGAGGGCCAAAAGATACTCGACATATTGAACCTAATATTTTGCCTGGTGATGAGAAAGCGACTAAATAAGTTAATGGATTTTGTTAATGCAAAAAGATATTGATCTGAAAAATATGACTATAAATTTCGGCCCCCAGCATCCAGCAGCACATGGGGTTTTACGGCTTATTTTAGAAATGGATGGAGAAGTTATTAACCTAGCTGATCCTCATATTGGTTTGCTTCATCGTGGTACTGAAAAACTTATCGAGCACAAAACTTATCTACAAGCTATTCCCTATTTCGATCGTCTTGATTATGTATCACCCATGTGCCAGGAACACGCTTTTGCATTAGTAGTCGAGAAACTACTAAAAATAGAAGTTCCCCTCAGGGCCCAATATATCCGGGTTATGTTTGCAGAACTTACCCGAATACTCAATCATATCTTGAATATAACTACTCAAGCTCTAGACGTCGGTGCTACTACTCCAGTTTTATGGTTGTTTGAAGAACGTGAAAAAATAATGGAATTCTACGAAAGAGTATCTGGCTCGAGAATGCATTCCAACTATTATAGACCTGGCGGCGTAGCGCAGGATTTGCCTTCTGGATTGCTTGAAGATATTGCTGGATTTATTGAGCATTTTCCAAAAGCATTGAGGGATGTTGAAACATTGCTCAATGATAACAGAATATGGAAACAACGCCTAGTAGATATTGGGGTAGTAAGCCAATCTCAAGCAATGAGCTGGGGCTTCTCAGGACCTATGCTTAGAGGATCGGGCGTCGCTTGGGATTTGAGAAAATCAAATCCTTACGATGTATATGCCGAGATGAATTTTGACATTCCAGTAGGCAAAAATGGAGATTGTTACGATAGATATTTAGTGAGGATTGAAGAAATGTATCAATCGTTGCGTATAATCAGACAATGTATAGATAAAATGCCTTCTGGAACTATCAAAACTAGTGATCGAAAAATAGCTCCACCACCACGAGCCGAGATGAAGCAATCTATGGAAGCACTAATTCATCATTTCAAGCTGTATACGGAAGGCTATAATGTACCAGAAGGTGAGGCATATGGAGTGGTTGAGGCTCCTAAGGGTGAATTTGGTGTCTATTTATACTCAGATGGGAGTAATAAACCCTATAGATGTAGAATCAGAGCTCCAGGATTTGCTCATCTTCAGGGGTTAGATTTTATGAGCCACGGTCACATGATGGCTGACGTGGTGACTATAATATCTAGTCTTGATATAGTGTTTGGTGAGATCGATCGCTAGGAGTGTGCTTTAATATATAAAATAATGAATATAATATGATTTCTAAAATTACTAGCTTTATCTTCAACCAAGAAAATGAAAAAAGAGCTAAGACTATAATTAGTAAATATCCAGCAGGAAGGCAAAGAAGTGCTATATTAGCGCTTCTAGATTTAGCTCAACGCCAGCATGGTGGATGGTTGCCTCAGCCTGCAATTGAGTACGTTGCTGGGCTGCTTGAAATGCCTTATATGAGAGCATATGAGGTTGCTACTTTCTATAGTATGTTTAATCTAAGCCCTGTTGGTAAGCATCATATTCAGGTTTGTAGTACTACTCCTTGCTGGCTTCGGGGGGCAGATGATATTTTAGAAAAATTTGAAAAAAAACTAGGTATAAAATGTAAGGAAGTGACTGATGATCAGCTCTTTAGCCTAGTGGAAGTCGAATGTCTTGGGGCTTGTGTAAATGCTCCGGTAGTACAAATCAATGATGAGTATTTTGAAAATTTGACCGATGATAAGTTAGATAGTTTGATTGACAAACTATCTATCAAACAAGATCAACTCGCTAACTAATAACTAACAAAAATGGTACGCACGTGTGCTCAGTAAAAACTAAGAATAATCCACTAATATATATTTTCTTTGGCCTGATATTACACTTTGTACCTTTCTCATATGTTAGAGCAGAAAGTAACGATTTTGTCGTAACTAATATTACTTATGAGTTTAACGAGAATAATAAATATAAACGTCAAGGTTCTATCGAATATCCTGAGCTTTCTTCTAGTAATCAAGCTGTAGCTAGTAGGATTAACGAAGCTATTCAAAAGTCTGTCAATGAATATGAGTTTTGTAATGTAGAAAACTATCATCGGGCTAATTACGAAATATTTACTGATTCACCTAAGTACTTTAGCGTTAAGTGGACTCTGACAAATAAAAAAAATGAGCTACTAAAGATTAGCACGCTTAGCTTTAATACCGAAACGGGATTTTTAGTACAAGGTGAGGAAATATTTAACAATTTAGCTAAAAACTTTATGCTAGAGATTGTGAAGCTCTCAGAAAATCATCTAGCGACTGATACTAACTGGGATCAATTTGTAAATAAAATAGGCCAGCATCATATCCAGTTTTATATTAAAAAATCTAAGTGGCATATAGTTTTCAATCCAAGACCAGGCTTGAACGAGAATATTATGGATAATGAAATACCAGCCTACCTAATTAGGAACTGATTATGTTGCAACTCAAGGATAGAATTTTCACCAATCTCTATGGCCAATATGGTATTGATCTTGAAGCTAGTAAGGCGCGTGGCGATTGGGACCACACAAATAGCCTCCTCCTTAAGGGAAGAGATTGGATCATAGAGGAAGTGAAAAAATCAGGCCTACGAGGACGAGGCGGAGCTGGATTTTCTACTGGTATGAAGTGGTCATTCATGCCCAAGAACTCTCAAAAGCCGAGCTACCTAGTTGTTAATGCTGATGAATCAGAACCTGGTACATGCAAAGATCGCGATATATTGCGCTCTGAGCCACATAAACTAGTTGAAGGTTGTTTAATTGCAAGTCAGGCTATTGGTGCTCACGTTTGTTATATATATGTAAGGGGCGAGTTCTATAATGAGGCATCAAATTTGCAGAAAGCTATAGATGAGGCATATAGCGCCGGACTAATTGGTAAGAATGCTTGCAGTTCTGGTTTTGACTTTGATTTATTCCTTCATCGTGGTGCTGGAGCCTACATTTGCGGGGAGGAAACAGCCCTACTTGAGAGTTTGGAAGGTAAAAAAGGTCTACCGCGACTTAAGCCACCGTTTCCAGCAGGCGCTGGGCTTTATGGTTGCCCAACTACTATTAATAACGTTGAGTCAATAGCAGTAGTCCCAACTATTTTGAGACGTGGAGCTGATTGGTTTGCATCTATCGGCAAGCAAAACAATACAGGTACTAAACTCTTTTGTATCTCTGGCCATGTTAATGCGCCAAAGAACGTAGAAGAATCTATGGGTATACCACTTAAGCAACTAATCGAGCAACATGGAGGAGGTGTACGCGGCGGTTGGGACAATTTATTAGCCGTAATACCAGGAGGGTCTTCTGTGCCGCTAATCACCAAAGAAATGTGTGAGGACGCTACTATGGACTTTGATTCACTAAGAGCAATGGGTTCAGGTCTAGGCACAGGCGGCGTTATAGTTATGGATAAATCTACAGATATTATTTACGCGATTGCACGACTTAGCAAATTTTACATGCATGAATCTTGTGGTCAATGTACTCCTTGTAGAGAGGGTACTGGCTGGATGTGGCGAGTGATGATGAGATTAGTCAAGGGTAATGCAAAGATTGAAGAAATTGATCAACTAATTGACGTTACGAAGCAGGTGGAGGGACATACTATATGCGCTCTTGGTGACGCTGCTGCTTGGCCTATTCAAGGTTTGGTTAGACATTTTCGTCATGAAATTGAGGCTAGAATTAAGAATGCTATAAGCTAGATAATAGCTCGCAGGATTAATTTTATCCAAATAACATTCAGTTCGTTTACCAAACCTCTCTCGGTTTAGTCTTTCTAAATAATTCTCTTTTAATATACTGGCTCTATCTACATAGCTAAAGCAATATAAAAATGGTATAAGATAAATTATTATGACATATTCAATAGATTTCAGAAAGAAAGTACTTCAAGTTAGGAAGGAGAAAGGCTTAAGCATATTAA
>JBPBQH010000050.1:0-7230 GCA_050954685.1 Janthinobacterium lividum
TAAAGGTATAGGTGCTGTATACGCTAAAAAGCTAGTGAATGCTTTTGGTGAAGATGTGTTTTCCATAATTGAGCAATCCCCAGAAAAACTAAAAACTATCTGAGCTATCTGTTTGTTAACTGATAAGATTGAAATCTAATGCTGTCTCTCATCCTTAAAAAAATTTGCAACAGAGCCGCTTATCTTGATTCAGATTCTATCACTAAAGATATATTTTTAAGTTTTATTATCCTTATAATCTTGAATATGAGATGAACAAGATAGGAGGAATAATAATTAAGATGCTATATATAATATTTTGCGCAGGAACTTCTGCAAAAAAAATGTAAGCAGCTATAGAAGATATCAAAAATTCTATATATCTGCAGGGAATGAGATTACTAAGATTTGTTGCTGCAAATGCTTTCAATAGAAAAAAAAGAGTCATATTAGCTACAACTCCTAAAGAAAATAATAAAAATATTTCTAATTTATGAGGAGTCACCCAACTATATATAGAAAATGGTGAAGATAGAACAGCAGTAAATAAAGCTGAGTAAAATAACATATTTATTGTTGACTCTTCGTGAACAAAATTTTTATTTACTATATCTAGTGCTGAGAAGCATATTGCTGCTACTATAAATACTAATATTTTATAGTTAAATTCATGTGAATTCACCTGTAAAGCCAACAAAAGACCTAAAAATGCAATAATATTGCAGAACCACTTCTGCCAAGCAATTTTTTCTTTTAGAAAAATTGCTCCTAATGATAGAGTAAACACGGGAATAGTGAAAGTCACGACCGTGGCTGTTGTAACTTGTTCAATAGTTAATCCATAGGTCCAGCATATAGTACCTATGAACAGTAATGCACCTCTATAACAATGTACCATCATTGGTTTATTAGGCGCTATACCGTAAAGGCTATTGTAAATTATTACAGGTAATAAGCTTAAAAAGCTAAAAAAGAAACGAAATGAGACTACTTGATAAATATTTAATCTAGTTCCTAAATATTTGGATAAAATATCACTGATGGCGCTAGTACATAGACTAAGAATAAACCAAGTTACTCCTATTATATATGAATTTTTATCATCAGTAGCTATAGAATTTGCACTAATTTCCGTACTATCATTCATTATCAAAATAAAAGCTTAAATATCCAATAATTAATCTTAGTTGTTTGTCATAACAGATTGATTACAATTTCTCCTGGGATAAGTTCGGCTTATGAGCTGTCCGCAGCCACCATTAACATCTCTTCCTTCACTAATTCTAACGTAAGCATCAATTCCCTTATCTCTCATAGCTTTCTCAAAAATGTATCCTCTTTCATCATTCGGTCTTTTGAAGTTATTACCATCTGTATCATTAAAAAGTAACAATTGAACATCAAAATAATTAGGATCAAGAAGTGCCGCTAAATCATGAGCATGCTCAATACTATCATTATAATCTTTAAATAATAAATAACTTACTGTAACTTTGTTAGATGTTAAGGTAGAATATTCCTTACATGCAGAAAGTACCGAGTCAATATTATATCTACTATTTATAGGCATAATTTCTGTTCTCTGGTTATCGTAAGGTGAGTGAATTGAACAAAACAAGTGTATTTTTCTTATATCAATTTCAATATTTGCTAACTTCGTTATATTAGGACTTACCCCTACTGTGGATATCGCAATCTTTTCAAGATTACGATAGTTTTTATTAGCCTTATAACAAAACTCTATAACATTTTTCACATTAGTTAATGGTTCACCCATTCCCATAATGACAGAGCTAAAAGGTCTTTCAAGAGTTTCTATACACTTTTTGATTATGTCTTCTCTAATTAGGTCTATTTGTCCTAGCATCTCTTCAGAAGTAAGATTAGAAAAGAAACCCATATAACCAGTAGAGCAGAATTTACACCCTTGAGCACATCCAGACTGAGATAAGATACAAATATGATATCTTCCGTAAGGTATACCTTTTTTCGGAGGTAGCCTAAAATATACAGCTTCGAATTCATTAATATTATTAGTAAAAAGATATTTTATAGATTTTTCATTGAAGGTTGATTTCCCGACTATTCCTAGCATATAAGTTACTATTTTCGATGTTGACATAAAGTAATTTTTATTATACCTTGGGATACATTGCAAGTAAATAAATTAAATTAAGAGTTGTAAAATGAATAACTTTTTTAATACTCCTGACCTTATAAGAAATGAGATTTTAAATACAGAAAATATTATTTTACGTAATGCTGAAAGAAATTATGTAGGTAAATCATTCGTCTGCGTATTTTTCACTAGGTTTTGTGGAGTGGGTTGCCCTTTCTGTTTTTTTAGATCACCACAGAAGAATGCAGCAAATAATATAGAAGATTGTTTCACAGACGAAGGAATTGATAAGTTTATTGAGTTTGCAAATAAAGCAAATATTGGTTACCTGCAGATATCTGGCGGTGGCGAGCCGTTTTTAATGAAAAAAGCCATCTTAAAAAGTGTTGAGTTTATTGACACTAATAGAATTATGCTTGTTACAAGTGGTATGTGGGCTAGCTCTAACCATACCGCGGAAGCTTACCTAGAAGCTATAGAATCTGCTATCTTTAGAAGAAAAACAAAATCTAGAGTAACTGTAAGACTAAGCGTTAGTGAGGGCCACAGTCAGAAATTAGGATTAAAGCCTTTAATCAACTTGATTGAAGTGTTTAGTAGAAAATATAGAAATCATGAATATTTTACTTTACAACTTAAGACCTTCAAAGAAGATAACACTCTTCTAGATTATTTAAGTTCAAGAAACTGTAAAATTGATAAAATTGGTAAAAATGAGTCTGACGATAGTATGCATAAGAAAGTTATACCTTACAAATATGAAGTTACATTTGAAGATGGTTATAAAGTAATAATGGGAATTTCAAGAGTTTTTAATCCTAGTATGAAGCCTAATCTACACGATTACGATTCAATTAAAGATACTATCTTAGTATATGATAAAGACGTTGATCAATCTGAGAATGATTATCCTTCAGTAGTCTTCAATTCCAATGATAAAAATGGTCTGGATTGGATTATAGAATATAATGGTAATATTTGTACTTGGCAAAATAGAGTAAATGACAATTATCTAAATATATATGAAGATAAATATGAAGATATCTATGATAAAACATTCGCTGATCCCTTGACTCTTTCCTATATAGAGAAAGGCTCTACCTATAGAGACAATATTATATCGGAGATTACAACAAGGCCAGTAACGTTAATGAAAGCCGTTAGTGTAAGAGATTATGCCGGCAATTGTCTGTTCGAGGATGAGAAAGTAAGACTTTATTATACCGTCAGAGTTTTACAGGATTATGCACGAGAAGGTAGGCTAAGTATAGATAAGCTCAGTATTAGGCTGCAGGAAATTATCAACCTATCCTTAGATAATTTAATAGCTTTATATAAAGACTCAAGTTACTCTATAGTTGATTTTGAGATTAAAAAAAATGGGAATGACCCAATTAAGTTTTTAGTCTTTCTTGAACTTATTAAACTAGGGCATTTTGAGCTAAAAGAAGCCGAAATACAGAAAGCTGTAGATCATTATAATAGTATAGTGTGCGAAGAAAAAAAACTATTAAATGTAGATGATGTTCTGCCTGGATTAGGGCTAGATCATGAAAGATTGCTAACTAACAGATATATAGAGATAAAAGATATGCAAATCTTGCATTAACTTTCTGAGTAGTCTTATGATTTTCCTTCCTAAAAAGCTTTTTGATGAACTTACTGGCAGCGAACTAAAATTTCTATTTTACACAGGATTTTGCGTACTTTTCTTATGCATAGAAGCTGCCATTTCAAAAGCAGCAGTTCATTCAATTTTTTTACATCATTTTGGAGCGTTAAATTATCCTTATATATGGATATTCTCAATATTTATAAATTCTGTATCTGTATTGCTTTACAACAAATTTTTACCGAAAATAGGCTGCTTAGGAGTTGTAGGGATTGTAATAGGTATTACGATCATCTTAGAAGTTTTTGGGATCTTTTTCCTAGTAAGCTCACGTTCCCTTAGTTTTTTTCATATACTATGGAGAGAAGTATATATGGTAATTTTGTTACAACAATTATGGTCTAATGTACATTACTTCTTAAGATTGAAACATGCGAAATTCCTATATGGCATCTTATTCTGTATAGGAAGTTTTGGCTCCACCTTGGGCTCATTTATTGTTTCAAAATCTTCAACACAGATTGGGTCAGAATATCTTTTCTTATTTTGCGTCCCAAGTCTATTTGCCTGTATTATTCTATTCAGATTAATGTTCAAAATTAGTAAGGTAGATTCTGATCAATTATTGATAACACAAAAAGGCAATTTCTCTACAGGATATAAAATAATATCAAATAATTCATTTTTAATCTTCTTGTTACTAACAGTAGTACTAACCCAAATTGGCTCTTCAATTATTAATTATCAATTTAATTTTCTTTTAGAGAAAAAATTTTCTGATATAGATACAAGGACTGAATTTATTGGAAGAATCACCTCTATCTTTAATCTATTGAGTTTTATTCTTGAACTTGTAGGAAGTTATGTATTTATCGAACTTCTTGGAGCAAAAAAAATATATCAATTTATTTCAATTATATTGATTCTAAATTCAATTATTATGATCTTGAATCCTACATTAATCATTTTCGCATACGCTCACGTTACTATAAAAACTTTCGAAAGATCGACATTTAATATTATAAAAGAACTGCTATATGTTCCTCTTAAGACTGTAGAAAAATTTCATGCGAAAGCATTTATTGATGTACTAGGCTATAGATTTGCAAAAGTTTTTTCAGCATTTTTATTAATAATAATACCTAAACTATTACCTAACGAGTTTATATATGCAATTTCTATATCTGCACTTATAGTTTTTATTATTTGGTTTTCGTTGTTAAATAAGATGTTTAATACATATGAGAAGATCTTAAAAAATCAAAAAGATGATAAGCAAATAGACACAATATAAATAATGACTAATGAATATTCTACCAGTAACAATCTAAGATGCAAAAAGCCTTTAAGTATTTTAAGATATATAAACTATAATTTTCTAATATTTTTTTCTAATAAAAATTTTATAGTTCATAAGGAGGTTAATATTTGTTCTGGCATAGATAGGTCAGTTAGATTTATTGGTTCTCATACTAGCGTACTTAAAAATTATATGATCGATAGTACTCTTCCAGATCAAGGCTTTGCAATTAACCAAGATTGTTTCAAAGCAAAAAACTTAAGATTTATAGACAAGGATGATCAAGATTTAAAAGTACCTTCCTTTTTTCCATGTAATGGTATTTTGTTAAAATATGAATATGCACCAAGAGCAATTGATTACTTATTAGAATTTTTTATTCACTTTCTAGGAATTAATGCAAGATCCTTAGAAGTTTTAGTTAATAGTGATGATCGTGATCTAATTGATACTTTTGCTAAAAGTGGATATCTAATTACATTGAGACCAGATACTTTAATAAAAGAAAAATATGTACATCAAAAGTTTGGAGTCGAGAATATGTCCGGTAGAGACTGCACCATAGCTTTAAAAAATAGCAGTAGTACAGGTTCAGTAGCTGCCATAACAATCATTGAAATAAATAAAGTGCCCAGATTTATTGAGATTACAATCAGTCCACTTAAAATTATCTCACAGTTGTATAACTATAGTTCAGTATTTTATTGCTATTTACCATCTTCTTACCTGGAATATGACATCTCACAGCCATTTATAAAAACTATAGATTGTCTGATATCAGTGACTGCTCTGTTTAAATACGGGTTAAAACCATCGAATAAAGATAATAGAACAAGACTTTTTATGAAATATATAAAATATTTACAACAACAAGTTAATAAATCCAATTTAAATATATCTGAACTTTGCTTCATTCAAAATCATTTTGAGCATGAATATTTTCAGTATAGCGAGAGAGTAACCAGTAAGATAATATCGAGTATATTAGGCAATAATCATGAAAATTAACAAATCTCATAAGTTTCTAACTGAGTACAGTGATTTCCTGACGAAGAAAAGGGTATTTGATTCTATTACAGGACAGGAAGAGAATATTACCCTACCTATGATGATTCCTCATTGGATGAAAGTATCCGATAAAAAATCACTTTTATATTCTCAAGATCCATATTTTAGAGAGGGATATAATCTTTTTGAATATATATTGGGTTCTCAGCTATACGATTTTTGTAAGCACCATACATATATTTTGATAAGACCAGATGCAATAGTATCCAGAAAAGTTAACTTAATAATTAGTGAATTAGAGAAGATGAATTATAAATTAGTATATGGTAAGATTTTAAAGATAGATAGGCATATGTCTAGAGCTGTATGGTTCTATCATCTAAATGCTGCTCCAACTGAACGATTTTCAATCATTGACTTTTTTTTTGAACGCAAAGAATGTTTGTTTGTGCTTCTAGAAAATATCAGTAGCAATAATGCATCATCAGAATTAAGCAGTAAAAAGGGGAGCGTCAATATAAATAGAAGAAATAACCAAGATCTCAGATCTAGGATAAGCGCTAAAGATAATTTATTATCATTTATTCATGCACCAGATGAGATTTGTGATATGATAAGAGAAATAATAATATTTTTCGATGCAAAAGTGATAAAAACTATATTATATCATGTACACTCTATGAAACCAAAAAATATTAGTCAATTAACTAAAAGTTTATATAACAAAACAAAAGAAAGAGATCTTAATATTGAGATTATCATACAGAAATTGAGAGATAAGATTTTTTCATTACCTAACCATTTTATTGAGAAAAATCTCATAACTGAAGAGTTATCTAAATTATCTAAAAAAGGATATAAGCCTTACAAAAAATTCCTAAGCCAACTATTTCAACTTCCGCTAGATCTTGATCACTGGGACAAAATTATTTTATTGTCCCATTTCTCTCAAGAAGATCTACAGGATATTAAATATCTGGACCAATAATGTTGATTCTCTATAAAAAGTTTTTTAGATATAATATAGCTATTTTTATTTTATTATTATCAACATGTACTACTAAAAAACCCTATCTAACCAAATCGGTGCAAAGCAAAGACATGGAAACAACATATTATTTGGCAATAGATGGAATGCCAGGTGCAGGAAAATCTACAATAATATATGATATACTTAAACGACGAAATGATGATATTATTGTTATACCAGAA